>JAZOTG010000001.1:0-1691 GCA_045657505.1 Kiritimatiellia bacterium
GGTGCTCCGCTTTAACGCCGATCCCGTTCCCCGCAAGATGGGCACATTCTCGCAGTACGCTTATCCGCATGCGCTTGAGCGCTATCTCGAGATCGCCACGGCTCTTGGCATCAAGGGCCGCTCAAAGGGCGAGCAGTTCGAGAACTTCCTCGCAGCTCTCCGCGATTTGCGCACCCGCGTCGGAATCAAGCCCACCATTCGCGACTACGTTCCGGACGAGGCCGACTTCCTCGCGCGTCTCGACGAGATGGTTGAACAGGCTTTTGACGATCAGTGCACCGGCGCCAACCCGCGTTATCCGCTGATGAAGGAAATCAGGCAGATGTATCTCAATGCGTACTACGGCAAGCACGAGTCTGTGTAAGCGAAAGGAGTTTTAAATGAAAACCAAAAAAACAGAAACAGCAAAGAAGACCCCCGCCGCAGCCTGCAAGGCAGCGGCGGCCAAGAAGACGTGCACGCGCACAAAGAACAATGTCATTCTTGAACGCACCGACAAGGTTGTCACGCGCGACAAGGACACTCTTCTCAAGGTGTTCGGCCCCACATACAAAGTCAGTGCGATTCTCAACGAGGCCATGAACGAGGCGCGTGCCGCCGAGACGGGGCTGCCTGTAGCCAAGGTTATCGAGGTGGGCAAAATCCGCGACCACTGGTGCATCCGCCGCGAATGGATTGAGGGCAAGACCCTCGCCGAGACCATGGCCGGCGACAAGAAGAATCTGATGCGCTATCTCAAGGAGTTTGTCTCCATTCAGTGTGAGATATTCGCTAAGACATCGGAGCGCATGGGAAATCTCAGCGATAAGCTCGACAAGCAGATTTCGGCTTCTCCGCTGCCTAAGGAGACCCGCTACGATCTTCATATGAGGCTTCAGGGGCTGCCGCGCGGAAAGGCGCTGTGCCATGGCGACTTCAATCCGACAAACGTCATCATCACCCCCAAGGGCGACTGGCGCGTCATCGACTGGAGCCATGTACGTCTCGGCGACCCTCTTGCCGATGTCGCTCGCACATATTTGCTCTTCTGGCTTTCAGGATACGTTTCCGCGGCCGAGAAGTATATGAATATGATTTGCGACGCGCTCAAGGTTAAGATTCAGGATGTCCAGAAATGGCTTCCGATCGTTGCGGCCGCCGAGTCTTCAAAAGTCCAGAGCGTCAAGAATCTTGAACTTCTGCTCCACTGGGCGAACGTTGCGGACTATGAGTAGGCCTTGTATAACGATCTGCATGGGCAGTTCGTGTTTTGCGCGCGGCAATGAGAAAAATGTAGCCTTGTGCGAGTCTTTTCTAGCCGCGCGCGGGCTTCGCGACGAGGTCGATGTCGTCCTCGGAGCGAGCCTTTGCACAGGCAGGTGTGCCGATGGTCCTGTTGTGGTCATTGACGGCAAAACGCATACTCATGTTGATGAGGGAGTGATGGGCGATTTGCTTGAAGAGCTCTTTCCCTCCGCATAGAGGAGAGTAGATGAAAATTACAGCTCCCGTATACACGACGGAAAATGGGTGTCAGGATTGCTACAAGTGTGTACGGCATTGTCCGGTTAAGGCAATCAGAATTGTGGGCGGCAAGGCCAGCGTCATATCGGAGGCCTGCGTCGCCTGCGGTGAATGCGTCAAGGTGTGTCCTGCGCATGTGAAGAAAATACGCAACGATTTGCAGAAGTCGGATCAGCCATGTCGTTCTG
>JAZOTG010000002.1:0-2513 GCA_045657505.1 Kiritimatiellia bacterium
CGAAAGATCGTCAATGTACACGTCTTCCAGCGATTTGCAACCAATATAACCACTGCCTTGACTGTAACTAAAGAAATAGTAATTAAAGGCATCAGTCCCTATCGACACGACACTTGACGGGATACTTATGCTTTTAAGCGACGTGAAGTGGTAAAAGTTGCCTATCTTTTCACTGCCGGGAAGAACCACTATATTCGTCACCGATCCATGGGTTCCCTCGAATGCATCTTCCATGATGCTGGGCGATGCGCACACGCCACTGGGCAACGTCACGCTCCCAAGCGACGTACACTCGGAAAACGCATAGATTCCAATTGACTTGACGCTGTCTGGTATAGTCACGTCTGTCAAACCGCGACACCCATAAAACGCATAACTGCCGATTGTCTTGATGCTGTTTGGTATAGTCACGCGTGACAGACCGCTGCATCCGTAAAATGCACGGCTTGCGATATGTCTTACAGGGTATCCTTCCAGTCTGGAAGGTATCGAAATCCTTCCTGATGCCGACGACTGGATGGCCGAGGAACTCCCTGTACCAATCGTCACTTCTCCATCTGATACCGTATAAGTCCATATGACTCCAGAGAATACATCATTATATGTACCGGCCTGAAGCGCAGACATTGTCAACGCCAGAAGACTCGTTAAAACTAATTTTCGCATCTTTTTTCGTCCTAATCCTTGCACAACGCGCAATAACGAGATACCTAAAATGGAAAACCTCTCTTCGTATCTCTTGAGAGGCTGTAGGAATTGCCCAGAATGAAATACGTAGAGAGGAAGCGCATATGCACTTTCTCTGCCAAGTATCGTCATTCTTTGAAACTTCCTACATTTCTCAAGACGACTCGGCACTCGCTTGCGCTCGGCTTGGCTCGCTCTATTCGCGAGCCCCGCTTGCGCGGCGGGTACCCTTTGCAGCGTTGCAAATTGATTTAAGCGTTCGGGGGTGGAAAACTTTTGGCGGTTTGGCCGCGCTTAAAGCAATCAGTTCCCAAACTATAGCATCTCCCAATGAATCAACTTCGCGCTCTTAACGCTCGTATCTCCATCAGAAAATATGGCAATTGTATCAAAAATATTCGTGAGCGGCAAATTCAGCCTGCTCAACAAAAATGCGTTTAAATGCCGAAATATTATTTTGTTCATAGAACAACAAGAGCGCCGCTCGGTAATCATTGGCATCAACCGATCTGAATGTCAGCGGACAGCATCCGTATGCGAGCAATATGGCATTTGAAATAAGCCGACTCGTGCGCTTGTTGCCATCCTCAAAAGGCTGAATATATGAAATAAGCAGCAATGCCAACAACGCCTTTTCATACGGCTCATCTTTGCTGTTAATTAAAAAACACATGTCGTCAACAGCTTCGCGTATTTGAGATTCAACATCGAGCGGCTGATATTTTGTACCAGTAATCCTTACACGGCGATATCTCAATGTTGGTTCAACACCCATGCCGTCAACAAGCATTGAATGTATATCCTCGATCCGAGCGAGTGTAAGGCTTTTAAAGTAATCAGGATTTTCAATAATTGCCTTAAGCGCCGATTTATGATTCAAGAGCATCCGCGCTTCCTCATGCGTACGCCCTTTTGCTTCTTTGAGATCCTTAAGTAGCGTTTCAGTCTCAATTAATGTATATGTATTACCCTCAATCTGTGAAGACTTCCAACTTAAATCAATCCCCAATCGCTCCAATTCACGATTATAAGCACTTGTTCCTGGTGCCATTTCTTCCATGTGACTAGTAAAAAGTTTTTTACATTTTCCTAATCTTACCTTTTCTTCGCCTGTAAAAATATCTATTTTCGGAAATTCATTTCGAATCAAATCAAAATTATAACCGGTTTGCACATCACGATTATCTGCATCTACTGCATAATACGAATCAAGATTTACCGTTCGAAGGATATGTGCCTTTGGTGTAATCGAATAAACTGTAGATCGATTGTTTCCATGTGAAACAATAAGACCGTCATCTACCGCTTTTGCAATCTGGCGTTTCACCGTGGCAGAACTTACATCGGAAGAAAGCCCACCTTCAATATCCTGTCGCTTAGACATCGGATGATACTGAAGGTATTCCAAAATCTTATCTATTAACATCATAATCAACCTCCCTGCAGATCACAACACGCCAATTATACCAAATCTGCGGCTCATCGTGAGCCGCAGAATGCTTATTACGCAATAACAATGAGCCGTAAATATGCAAAATGATCCTGAATACGCGTTGTATGTATCGGATCATTCACTAAAAGATCGATTGTATTAGTAGTAAAAGAAACTATACTCCTTGTGAAGTATTGTAGCATTTTTCGACCGCACCATAAAGAGGGGCGATCAATTTTTGGGGTGTGAGATAAAATGGTGAATGGAGAACGGGGAATGTTGCCGAGTTTAGGTGAAGAGAAAAGGTGAAGGTGAAGAGCGTTGCATTTAGTTCTGGGGACACTCCCCATTTTTTAGGGAGTGTCCCCAAATAGCCATAGCAAAAACCGCATTA
>JAZOTG010000003.1:0-1984 GCA_045657505.1 Kiritimatiellia bacterium
ATCGGAACCGATCTGGAGATGCAAGAACTCCTTTCGGTGTTGACCCCCTTGTCAAGGGGATAGAAAAAATGTATAATATTCTCTCAATTTTGAAAGGCAACGAAGAAAATGAAAAAAGATATCCATCCTGCGTACGATGAAGCTACGATTACATGCGCTTGCGGTAACGTCATCAAGACCCGTTCCACCAAGAAGGCGATGACGGTTAACACTTGCTCTGCGTGCCATCCATATTTCACCGGTCAGAAGACGATGGTTGATACTGAAGGCCGCGTTGATTCCTTCAGGAAGCGCTACGCAAAGTTTGCAAAGTAAGCTTCTTTGCTCGATACTGATCAGATTAGAAGCGTTCTGGGTCGTTTAGCGTCCGTTGAGGCGGATCTGGGCGACCCAAATGTTTTAGGTGATGCGAAGCGTTATCGCCAGACGCTTCGCGACCATGCTTTTCTTAAAAAACTTGAGAGCGCGTACAGCGCCTATGAAAAAGCGCAAGCTGATATAAAGGGGAACGGCGAGCTGCTGGCAGATCCCGATTTCAAAGACGAGGCGGCCGCAGAGATAGCATCGCTGCAGGAGCAGCTTCCCGAACTTGAGCGTAGACTGATGGCTGCGCTTTTAAAGCCTGATCCGTTCGAATCGCGAAATGCCGTCATGGAGATTCGTGCCGGAACAGGCGGTGAAGAGGCCGCATTGTTCGCCGGCAATCTTTTTAGAATGTATTCGCGCTATTGTGAGGCGAGGGGTTGGAAGATTTCGCTGATGCACGCCAACGAGACGTCACTCGACGGTTACAAAGAGATTGTCTTTACCGTTGTCGGCGAAGGGGCGTACGGCGTCTTCAGGTTCGAGTCGGGCGGCCACCGCGTGCAGCGCGTGCCCGAGACGGAGGCGCAAGGGCGCATTCACACATCGGCGGCCACGGTTGTTGTCTTCCCCGAGGCCGACGAAGAGGACGAGCTTGAAATCCCGGACTGCGACATACGCATTGATTTGTTCTGCGCCGGCGGCGCCGGCGGGCAGCACGTTAATAAGACAGAATCCGCGGTGCGAATGACGCATTTGCCCACAGGGCTTGTCGCCGTTTGCCAGGATGAGCGTTCGCAGCAGAGAAACCGCGAAAAATGTTTTGCCACGCTAAAGGCGCGCATACTTGATTTTAAGCGCCGCGAGGAGGAGGCTAAACTTGGCGCCGACAGGCTTTCGCTGCGGGGCTCGGGCGACCGTTCTGAACGTATTCGCACATATAATTTCCCGCAGAATCGCGTAACCGACCATAGAATAGATTTAACACTGTATTCTCTCGACAGGGTTATCGACGGGGAGATGTCTGCACTTCTCGACGCTCTTGCCTCGCACGATTTGGACGAGCGCCTTTCTGCGGCGCTGTCATTTTCGCCGAAAGACTGATTTGATATAATCCTTATATGCAAAATCTCGTCGTCATAGCCGGAAGCGGATCGTATCCGCGTTATGTAGTCCAAGGGGCGAAGCAGGCGGGCGTTAAGAGAGTGGACGTTTTAGCTGTAAAGGGCTCTACTGAGCGTGCGACATGCAAGGCCGCCGATTCCGTCCGTTGGATATCCCTCGGTGAAATCGCGTCCGCGATACGCCATCTCGGCACCTGCGGGTATGACGGGGCCATTCTTGCCGGCCAGGTCAATCCGCTGTCGCTTTTCCGCTCCCGATTTGACGATGAGGTTAAAACCTGGCTTGCAGAACTACCTGTCAAAAACGCCCATTCCATTTTCAGCAAACTTATTGAAAAGATCTAGCTTTCCGGCGTTCCCGTTATGCCGGCGAGTTTGTTCATGGATGATTTTATCCCCCCGCAAGGTGTTTTGACGGCAAGAGGCCTGTCGCGCGAGGAGGCGAGTGACGTTGCCCATGCGGAAAATGTGGTGCGTGATGTCGGTCACCATGACATAGGCCAAGTCGGATCGTAGCCATGTCGTTCTGTGAGCCAAGGAGGTGTTCCTGAGTATTG
>JAZOTG010000004.1:0-2559 GCA_045657505.1 Kiritimatiellia bacterium
TGCGCCCGGATGTGTTTACGTTTGGCGTTACTTGAGGTCCTCAGATGAACATCCCAATTCCCATAATCAAAAATCAGCAACCGTACAAAAACACTTTCGCGGACATTCTCGTTCGGCACGTTCGCGAAAAATATTGCGGCAACGCCTCCGCCGTATACACAGCCGCTTGGCTCGACAGACGCACCTGGTCCGCGATAGTATCCGACCACCATCGCCCCGTCGCAAAGCGCACTGCGATCCAGTTTGCGATTGCCCTGCGATTGACCCGCTTCGAGGCTGACGAATTGCTTTTGGCCGCCGGCTATGCGCTTTCCCCCGCAATCAATGAAGACGTAGCCTTTGCCTTTTGCATCGACCGACACATCTTCGATCTGTTCAAGGTCAACCAGATCCTCTATGACTGCGGACTGAAGATCATCCCACCGAAATGAACCGAGGTTTTGCCGCCTATCCCATGCGCACTCTTGTCGATGCGTATCATTTCCTTCGTATCACGCCGGGTTGATGGCGCTAAGGCCGGTGGGATTGTCGACAAGCTCCAGGAGATAGGAATGCTGCGACGGCACCGATTCAAAGCCTTGAAATCAACTCCGCATCCGCAGGACAAAACGGCATGCCGCGCATTTCTTCCGGCGTCACCCAGCGAATCGCCTGATGTTCGAGCGCCTGCGGAACGGAGCCGGCTTTGGGGCGGCATTCCAGCAACGTGAGGCGGATCGTCTTTTCGGGATATTCGTGGATGACGGAATCGATGATGCGCGCCCCTTCGATTTCAAGCGCGAGCTCTTCGCGGCATTCGCGCTGAAGTGCCTCTTCCGGAGTTTCGCCCGGTTCAATCTTGCCGCCCATGAACTCCCAAAGCCCACCCTGCGTCTTATGCGCGGCGCGCTGCCCGACGAGATACTTTCCGCCCTCCTTGATGATGGCGCCAACTACTTCAATTATAGTTCGTGAATTCATTTAAAAAAATCCAATTTAGTGACTACACCTCAACCCCTTCAGGTAGCCCACAACAAGACATCTCACCGCCTCGTCTATATACGAATATTATACCAAATTTATGCTTCTTGGCCACAACTCCCAACCACTTCCTTCATATATTGCAATATGTGAAGGAAACACTACACCACAAAATTTTGGCGAGGGCATCGCCCTTTTTCTGCGACTCGTTGAGCGCCTTGTAGTATTTGCGCTATGTAAATGCAAGAATTACTTGCGTTTAGTCCTAAAGTTTATTGGGTGTGATGGACATCCATAACAATTCCTCCTATTCCTTCCTAGGTTCGACTCCAAACTTCGACTACCAAACTCCATTCTACAACTACGACTTAATCCTATACCTCTTTTAACTTGAACACCCTTCCTGGCACAATCGCATCACAAGGATAGAACTCCATTTCGACGGAATTTTCGGAAACCTTCAATCTGTAATGACCGGCGGCGCGGGTTTCGTAGTATTTTTTAAGACTCGGTTTAAAGAAGTTGATTTCAGAATAATAGTCATCCTTATTCCTTATCATTTTAAGAAACCTCTCGGCCGGAACATACTCCTCGGGCGTTGAGTTTTTAGGCGTCGCATCAACGGGGGATTTTCCCGTCCATACGCTATTACCCGTAAATTCACAAAACGATCCAAGGCTATTTTCAAATCGATAATATGTAGTTGAATGCGTATGCCCCGAAAGAACAATACCGCGCCTTTTGGAGAGCGTATCGAAAAGGCGCTGACGAGACTTAAGAGCGCGAGTGCCGCCGCCCAAGCGCCAGCGATATGATTTAGTGTTGGCGTATGTAGTGAACGGACCATGTGTAACGATAAACACATGACGCGCAGTCGGATCATTATCTATAATGTTGCAAACCTTATTGAGCATCGCTCTTTCAAAATCGCACAAAATCCAAAGATCAGGTCCCTTTCTGAAACTGAGAATGGGATAATTAAGAGGCTTTTTAAGTTTTTCACCTGTAAGCTTTTCAATTTCGGCGGTCATAAACGGATGCGCAAAATCGAAGTATGCTTTTCTCGCGCCCTTACCTCTGAAATCATGATTACCGACCACCGTCAAGAACGGCATATCGCCCGGATAAGGCTTTTTAAGCATTTTTATACAGTCATCAAGCATCTTTTGATGGGTAGGCACATGATCACAATCGCCTTGGATTATGTCGCCTAACTGCAAAATGAAATCTGTTTTATTTTGGCGAGCGAGTAAAGCGCTCGCAGCGAGAAGCCGCGGGCAGCGCTCGCGCCACATTTCACCGTTGCGCTTAAACTCCGCATGCTGAACCTTGGAGTGGATATTACTCTCGTCATAATGCGAGTGATAGACGCTTTCTGGCTCGGTATCATAATGAGTATCGCCTAATACGGCAACATTGTAAGCCAATGCGTTGACTGCAGCTTCGGCCTCGACGGGAAGGACAGCCGAAAGCGCTGCGTCCGCTCTGCCGGTCAATGCGATCAGCGAGCCGAACGAAGAAAGCGAACCAATGACAAATTCTCTTCTGTTCATGGATTTCATAATTTCACCTCTTAAGATTCTTTGAAACGTTATTTCA
>JAZOTG010000005.1:0-2964 GCA_045657505.1 Kiritimatiellia bacterium
CGCAAAAAATGAACTGACATGGTAGCCAAAACTTCCGTAATACGGATGCTCCATTATTGCCATAAGCTGCACAACATTATACCCGGCTTTTTTAATGCGCGGAAGAATGTTGTCGCGAAACTCATTGTACGTGGAGACTCTCTTCTCCTCGCTTGACATGCCGATGTGGGCCTCATATATAAACGGCTTGAAGCCCGCACACCTGCGAGGAGAGAGATTGCGCCATTCGTATTTCTCCGGCGGGTCGTAAACCTGCGCCGAATAAAGATGTGTTACGGGATCTTGAACCACATAACGGGCATATGCCGGGATGCGCTCGCCGCAACCGCCATCCCAGCGCACTTCTAAACGGAAATTGTCTGCATGTTTGATTGCTTCAGAGGCAAACGAACGCTCCCACACATCGGTACCGGGCTTTCTGAAGAGTTCAAAGTCGGTACTTGTTTTCCAGCCGCTGAAATCGCCGACAAGCCACATGGAGGTCGCGTTCGGCGCCCACTCCCGGAAAACCCAGCCGTCGCCCGTTTTATGCAGCCCGTAAAACTCGTGCGCGCTAGCCCAATCGGCAAGGCTCTTCCCGCATGCAAGTTCATCGGCCCGCCTGAACGCGTTCTCGGAACGCCCGCGGATAGCTTTTTCAAACGGCTTTAAATACGGATCGTCCAACAGTCGCGACATTGCCATGCCCTCTCGAAGAGAATTTCATCAAACGGGGATAACACCCTTTTTTATAATGATATTTCCGTATTTGGCAGTCTCGCCGGAGACGACTACAGCATAAGCTTTTTTGGCGCGCTCGTAAAACGCAAAACGCTCAACGCGCTCGATTTCGCCCTTGTAGCCAAGCGCTTTGCGGTATTTCGCTTCAACCGCGGGGTCAAGGGTATCGCCGGGAACCGCCGCCATCATAATAACAGGCGTCGCATAGGCGTCAAGTTCAAAAATCGGAATAATACCCTCAAGCAGTTTATCAGCGCCGATGCCGTCGGCTCTTAAAACATTTGAATTAAATGTATGAGCCGGGAAATGTGCGTCTGAAATAACAATCTCGTCTCCATGCCCCATCTCGGCAAGAGTCTTGAGCAAACTTGGTGATATAACGGGGGATATACCTTTGAGCATACCGGCACCTTTCTTTATTGTAGCATCAGCTCCACCGGAGAAGGCAAAAGAATGCAACGGGCACACCGCTGCCGCCGCCGATGTAACGATGAAGTCTCTACGAGTTATTTGCATTGTAAAACAGGAAATAAAACCCTAATCTTTTCATTCCCTATTTTATCAAATAAATATTATTTTTCAATCATCAACAAGCCCGTAGACCATTGAGAAATTGTTTTGCGCGACACCTCTTTGAAACCGCGCTTGACAAATTCGGCAAGGACATCGGGATAAAGTTCATTCAATATTCCCGAAATAACAAGCCTGCTTTTGACATACGAGCAAATCTCGTCGGCAAATGCAATTAAAAGCGGACCAAGTATATTGGCGACAACAAGATCGGAACTGTTGAAAGACTCGCTTTTTGCACACTGAGCCGTACTCTGAAGCGCCAAATCGGGATACACCCCTTTAGCAGCCTCTATCGACGAATCCAATGTCACTGCGCCGCCGCCAAGGGCAAAATGACGCAAATCAACGCTTACACCATTCAATTTTGCATTATCGACAGCCGCCGAAACCGCATCAGCGTCAATATCGAAACCTGAAACCGGGGCATAGCCGAGCTTTGCTGCGGCTATAGAAAGAATGCCCGAACCGCACCCCATATCGAGAAACGACCCCCCGACAGCCGACAGCTCATCAATATATTCAAGGCAAGCGCGGGTAGTCTCATGCTTGCCCGTACCGAAAGCCAGGCCCGGGTCGAGAACAATCTTGACGCGATTGGCATCTTCCGGCAAAGCCTCAAACGAGTCAACCTCCCACTCGGGAACGACGACAAGGCTTGAACCGATGCGGTCCGTCTTAAAATGACGGCGGTAGCTTAAAATCCAATCCTCATCCGGAAAGCTCAAATACTCAACGGGAGAATCGCTCCCCACTACCGAAAGAGCCTTGGCAAGCGCATTCTGCGCTTGTTCTCTGTCGGCGACGTCAGGGAAGAAAATCTGCATTTCTGTAGCAGTTCCCTCGACATCACGATACGAAGACAAAACGAAATCCCCTCCATCGAAAACTTCGAAGAGGGGATTTTCGAACTTGTCTTCTACTATTGAGAAGACCTTGTTCACGCCTGCTTGGCTACAAGCTTCTTAACAAGAGTCGGACGCTGAACGAGCACGCGAACCTCTTCGGCGCCCATAAGCTTGACGTCCTCTTCCTTCATGCCAAACTTGACAAGCCTGCGGCGCTGCGCAGCATTCTTATGAGCTTTGCCGGCGGGAGTCTTGCACGGACGAACGTGAGATTCCTTACGGAGTGTACGACCTGTACCCATTTTTCTACCTCTTCTTTCTTCCTTAAGCGAAAAATTAATTGTGTGTATTATACCCTATTTGCATAATTAACGCAAGCGCGAAAATACTAAACTTATTTCTTATAAGCTCACATATTGTTGACGTTCGTCATGAGTGTCGTGTGGAGGCTCTTGAGAATGTTCGAAATCATGTCATACGACTGGTCGCGCTTCGCCGTCTGCGACTGGAGGTCGATCATCGTCTGCTGCGAGAAGCTGTTGTGCGAATCCATCTTCGCTTCGATGTCGGTGATGAGCTGCTCCGAGGAACTGTTCGCCGTCTCGGGAACGTTCTTTAGTCCCATCCCAACCGGATCGCCTGGATTTTCCGGTTTTTCCGGCCTCGTCAGGAAATCGTAATACGAAATGTCCGTTCCCGTAAGCTTCGTCGTTTTCAGGTTCACCGAAGAATCGGTCGCATTGACGATGGCAGACTCAATTTCGGTCAGGCGTTCGAGATCCTCGGATGTCTTGTTGAGATCTTCAACGATCTTGATGATTTCAGC
>JAZOTG010000006.1:0-2670 GCA_045657505.1 Kiritimatiellia bacterium
CATTTGCGCATATTATAGCACATGATGAGTTATGAGTTGAAGTCCCCTCAAGCGCCATCTGGCCCCTACAGGCTGATGACATTTGAAGCAGAAGCTCATCGCGACACTTGGGGTGGGATGAAACCGGTTACAGCACAAAGTGCCACGAAACGACAATATGGAACTTCACAAGTTTGCCGTTTCACTTGAAATGTCATCTGCCCAGCACAATGTCCGGATTTTTCATGCTGGGCGAATGGTAGGCTCTGCAATTTCCCAAAGGACACAAGGCATACGGATCGAAATTCATCGAAGTATCGCGCACGAAAATTCTAAGCTCGTGCTGCGCATTGCGGATATCCTGCTTTGATTTGCTCTCCCATGCCGCGCCAAGTTTTTTCTCCATCCGCCCGGCCGAGAGCCCCTTCCTTAGATACGCTATGCGCTCAAGCACATCCGGCTGGGCGGCCGCCGCCACCTCGGCCGCTGCAAGATATCGTTCCAGAACATCAGGATTGAATGACTCCAAAAACGAAGGCACTCCCTTGCCCAATTTCACCGCCTTATCCGTCATGCACTCCAGTTCCTCAAAATATCCGCGGATTTCCTTATCCGGCAATTTCCTGCACAGTGGGACCGCAACCGATCGTAAGGCGCGGCTCCACCCCGCCGCCATCCGCCGGGGAATCACTGGTGCGAAGAGCGATGGAACACATTCGAGACAATGCCGCAAAGCATATCACCGTGGAAAGTGTCGCGAAAGCCATGAAAGTCTCGCGCCGGCTTCTGGAGATGCGATTCAAGGAGTTGCGCAACTGCACTGTAAGTCACTCGATAATCACATACCGGCTCGAAGAGACCAAACGGATGCTTGAATCATCATCGGAATCCATTGCGGATGTATGCGCCCGTACCGGCTGGAACGACGAGATCCATCCCAAGAAAATGTTCAAACGTAAATTCGGCATGACAATGTCGAGTTGGCGCAAGGCCGCCCGCCATAACACTTCATCCGCAATCTTTCTTTAACAATCTTCCCTCATCCATAAACGACCCCGCTCACTACCCGCCAACCTACACGCGTTTTTTTTTTCGTGCTTTACGGGCAATCTACCGTCACGCTCCCCGTTCACCACACACCAACCTGCGCGCCCACAAATATTTCGTCCGCGCCGTAATCTTATTTTTATACTTCGCCTTCCAGCTCTCGAGCATATTGGCTTCTTCTATCATCTCTGGATCCGTTAATGCCAGCAGCCTTTCAATAAGCGCCGTCTGCCGCCGATTACCTTCACCAACCGGCTTCATCACCTCCTGATATACCGCCCTCGCCCGCAGTACATCCACTTCATCCGACTCACACAACCTTTTCCCACCACACTTTATCCCCTCTCGCATGATTTCCTCCGCACCGTAATCTTGTGTTATGGCTTCTGAGCCTTGAAGTTCTGCTTTATTCTCGACAGAATGGAGTTTTACAGCATTCTTCGCATCTTGAGTAGCTGGCGATTCATCTCCCAACACCACCGATAACGGCAATGGGTCGCGTATATCCAGCACCTGCCGCATGCGTTTTGCCGCCGCTTTATAGGCCATTACCCTTGAATACACCACATAAAGTGCCGGTATTTCCATCTGCAGCCAGCCCTTTATACCTGAACGGCGGCCAATAATCGCGCCATTTTCATCTCTAAGAAGAGAATTATCTACATAGCATTCCAAATCTTCCATCAAGCTGCCAAAGTGCAACAAAGCCTCGTTCGAATCTTTTACTTTTGCCCATGCATCTAGGATATCTTCTTTCGTAGGGCAGGCGTTGAGCGTCATGCGCATACGAATTTTTCGACGATCTTCGGCAAGCGCTTGACGACGGGCGCGCTCCTGCTCGTAATAATATGGGCGGATGGCTTCATGTTTTACACGATCAATGCGCTTGGTAAGCTCTTTGCGGAGAAATGATGCCGCAAGCCAGGTAATTTCAAATAACGCCACCCAGCCCATCATATACATAGAGGGGCGGGAATAACGCAATCTTCTTTTACCTTCATTTAGCGATATGCCTTGATCACGGCAGAACTTCGCCATACCATCGGTCATTTCACAAAGATCACCGAAGGCCTTGCGCTTTGCGGCCGCACGGCTGCGCTTTGATTCAGCACGTCTTTCGCGTTCGGCATAAATCTGCCGCTCAATGGGCTCGTACTTGGACATCCAATCGTTGAATTTACGAATAGACTCGCGTTCCGCTTCGCTAAAGCGACTATTGGCGGCAACGGACGCAACCTTTTGCGATTTTACAGCAGCTCTTTTCATAAACCCTTCTCCCCCTCAAAATCAAACAAGCGAAGAATACCAAACCGCAAACGAAAAGTCAAGATTACGGAGCGGAGGAAATATATAAATATCGCTGAACCTAAAAAATTTATTCTTAACTATTCGCAAGAATTGACTTATCCCGACATTCCACATTCAAACCTTACCCGGCATTCCACATTAGACCCTAAGTTTGACTTTTTATGTCGCTAATTCTCTTATCTTAGGTATTTTCTCAAGTTCCATGATATACCGTCCGAAAAATCCGTGTAGTGAAGACCTTTAAGCAAAACCTCATGAAATCCTGCGATTTTGCATTCGAACGAGGAAAGTCGGGTAAAACTCCTTTACATAAAATACGATGGAACCGGCCTGGTA
>JAZOTG010000007.1:0-2376 GCA_045657505.1 Kiritimatiellia bacterium
TGGCCTCCGACTTGTGAAGGAACGCGGCAAAAACCAGTTGTCCATGGCTGAATTAAAGCCCGAAGAGATTCTCGACTATGCCGCTGAAGATGCCGACATCACGTTCAGACTCGACCAGAAGCTCCGTGAATTGGTTGTCGAGTCTGGCGGCATAAAAGCTCTTGAGCAGGCTGAAGAGCCGCTTGTAAAAACACTTATTGCAATGGAGAAAGAAGGCATAAAAATCGATGTCTCATCACTCAAGGAATATGCGCAGGAGCTGGACAAAGAAATATTATCTCTTTTAACCGATATTCTTGATTGCGCTGGCTCGGGATTCAATCCCGACAGCCCCAAACAACTGGGCATACTCCTATTTGAAACATTAAAGCTGCCTACAGACGGTGTTAAAAAAACAACCACTGGCAACTACTCCACTGACGAAAAGACTCTAACAAAACTTATTGACGCGCATCCTATTGTCCGTAAAATACTTGATTACAGAAGCTGCACCAAACTCAAATCAACTTATGTCGACAAGCTGCCGCATCTGATTGACGAAAACGACCGCATCCATACAACATTTGCACAGGCGTTTACAGAGACTGGCCGCCTAAGCTCCTCTGAGCCCAACCTCCAGAACATTCCGGTCAGAACAAACAGAGGCAAGCTTATCAGGAAGGCATTTGTCGCTAAGGACGAAAACCATGTAATTGTTTCGGCCGACTATTCACAAATCGAACTTAGGATAATGGCCGCCCTCTCGGGAGACGAGGCAATGCTGCAAGCCTTCCGTAATGGAGAGGACATCCACAGGGACACGGCAAGCCGCGTCTACGACATCATGCCGGCATTTGTGACAGACGAGCAAAGATCGTTCTGTAAAATGGTGAACTTTGGAATTATTTACGGCATCTCAGCTTTTGGTCTCGCCCAAAGACTTAAAATAACGCGAGCAGAGGCGTCAAAACTTATTGACACCTATTTCAAGCTTTACCCCAAGGTACAGCAATATATGAACAGCGCCATCGCAATGGCACGCGAAAACGGCTTTGCAACAACAATTTTAGGACGCAGACGAACTCTTCGCGACATCAACTCAAGAAATGCCACATCTCGGCAGGCAGCCGAGCGCGACGCTATCAACACTCCCATTCAAGGATCGGCAGCCGATTTGATCAAAATAGCAATGGTCAATATCGACAAAGCGATTTCAAAAGCGGCATTACGCTCGAAAATGGTCCTGCAAATCCATGACGAACTTCTTTTTGATGCTCCCATCGAAGAGGTGGATATGCTAAAAAAAATAATCAAACACGAGATGAGCTCGGCAATTGATTTTGGCGTTCCGCTTGAGGTTGATATTGGAGTCGGCCGCAACTGGCTTGAGGCGCACTAATTCCAATATTTATCCCCTTCCCCTTGGGGACACTCCCCTAAGACATGTAGGGACACTCCCCAATAAACAGGGCGTGTCCCCATCGAAAACAAGACATATTCCTACAAAAATACCTATTTTTTGCGTTTTCCCCTTGGGGACACTCCCCTAAGACATGTAGGGACACTCCCCTAAAAGCAGGGCGTGTCCCTAATGCACATCGCAATAGCAAAAAGAATTACATCTATACAACTAACGGATAAAATTAGTTATCTGGCGTGGCTCGTCAAGTACCGGTAATGGCATCTCTGCCTTTGCAAGGCGGATCGCTTTAATCAAAAATGCCATATTCTTCCCTAACCTTCGCATTGTCTGCATTCCTTCGGCATCCTCCTTGGCTTCACCAGGAACAGCTCCATGGACATTGTTCCAGTAACTTGACGATACGATAGGCATATTTGAAATAGTAAAATACTTGTTCAGTACATCAAATGTTGCTGTTGTACCGCCTCTTCGAGCAACCGCAACCGAAGCGCCCACCTTCATCGACTTGTCGAACTTTGACGAGAAGAAAAGACGATCCAAAAATGAAACAAGGGTTCCTGCCGGCGAAGCATAGTAGACAGGCGAACCAATAACCAATCCATCCGCCTGCTTAAGTTTTTCCATAGCCTCATTAACCATATCGTGGGTAACACACTCTTTAAGCATGTTGCATTGCCCACATGCCAGGCAGCCGCGAATTGGCTTAGATCCGACATGAATAATTTCCGCCTCAACGCCTTCCGCTTGAAGGCTTTTTCTTACTTCATCAAGAGCAATGAATGTATTGCCGTTACTTTTAGGACTGCCGTTTATAAGAAGGACTTTCATTTTATTCCTCATTTATTTTACCGAAACTCTTACCAAACCAATACTGAATATACCATCCGTCAAAAATCAACTACGACTTGCGTCTTTCTGAAGCGCCCGCTATGCCGAGTACAGTACGGTATTTGGCTACGGTACGCCGTGCAACA
>JAZOTG010000008.1:0-13421 GCA_045657505.1 Kiritimatiellia bacterium
TCCTGAGTATTGTCTTCCTAAGACCGCTTGGCCTCCGACTTAAGGCGAGGCGCTTGATTTCCCCGTGTACGAGTGTGAGGGCCCTGGTAGATTGCCCGTCGTTAAGGCGCTAAAAAAAGGCTTGGAACTTTTTATTGTAAAGCGGGACAATCTCAAAACCGTTATAGCGGGCTATCCGTGGTTTCTTGACTGGGGGCGTGACACGTTCATTTTCATGCGCGGCATGATTGCCGCTGGTTTGATTGACGATTCGCTCGCCATACTCAAGGCGTTCGCCTCGTTCGAGCAACGCGGAACATTGCCGAATATCATTTACGGGGAAACAGCCGGTAACCGCGACACGACAGATGCGCAGCTTTGGTTTATCCGCTGCGTGCAGGAGATTGAGAGTCTCGTTCCGTCGTCCAAAGATGTCGACCGGCTCAAGAAGACATGCCGCAGCATTGTCGAAAATTACATTGCCGGCACGCCCAACGGCATAAAGGTCGATTCCGAAAGCGCGCTTGTATATTCGCCGTCGCATTTTACATGGATGGATACGAATTATCCCGCCTGTACGCCGCGTGAGGGTTATCCCGTCGAGATTCAAGCGCTGTGGATTTCGGCATTGCGGTATCTCGGCTATGATGAAATGGCGCAGCGGGCTGTCGAAAGCGTCAAAAAATATTTTAAACGTCCTAACGGCGGCTATTACGACTGTCTTGGAGCGTCTGCCGGCGTTGGAGCCGACAGCGCAATTCCGGAAGACACGATTAGACCGAACGAGCTTTTTCTAATAACATTAGGGATTCTCGAGGACAGTTCGATATTGGATGAGACGCAGGAGTTGCTGATCCCCGGCGGTATTCGTTCGCTGAATGCCGGCAATCCCATGTACAGGGGCGTGTATGAGGGCGATGAGGATACGATGCGCAAGCCTGCATACCACAATGGCACGGTATGGGGCTGGCCGTTTGCGTTGTATGCCGAAGCCATTTACAAGATGCGCCTTGGAACGGCGGAAACTTCGCTCCAACTGCTTTCAGGCGCAGTCGACAATCTCAATTCGGGGTGTCTTGCGCATATGAGCGAGAATGCCGATGGAGATTCACCGCATGCGCAGAAGGGGTGTACGGCGCAGGCATGGAGCATCAGCGAACTCCTGCGTGTCTGGCTTCTTATCGATGCTGAAATAAATTGATGAATTGCAGGCGATTTGCCGTTATTTTATGGGGACACTCCCCATAAAGCAATAATACTATTGCCGAATCGCGGAAAAAAAAGTATAATAAATACACTATGAAGATTTTGTTGACCTTTTGGTACGGCATATTGAAAAACAATCCGATTTTCCGGCTTGTTCTTGGTATGTGCCCGACATTGGCCGTTACTACGAGCCTTGAGAATGCGATAGGAATGGGCCTTGCCTCCACATTTGTTCTGATTTGTTCCAATGTTTTAGTGTCGATGCTTCGCAAGGTCATTCCGCATGCGGTACATATACCATGCTATATTGTAATTATTGCAACGTTCGTCTCTGCCGTTGATATGCTTATGCAGGCTTTTCTGCCCGATCTTTCGGCGAGTCTCGGCATCTTTATCCCTCTTATCGTCGTCAATTGCGTTATACTTGGGCGGGCGGAGGCCTTTGCAAGCAAAAACGGCGTCCTGCTTTCTCTGGCCGACGGGTTTGGCTCGGGCGTGGGTTTTACGCTTGCGTTGGCTTTGGTCGGTGCAGTACGTGAAATAATCGGCGCAGGCTCTCTTACATTGTGGGGAGATGTTGCTGTCAAAAACATAATGGACACGCCTGCGACGCTTGCAATTTTACCTGCAGGCGGTTTCATAGCGCTCGGTCTCTTGCTCGCTCTTGTAAACAGAATAGGAGAATGGAGCGCTCGCCTCCACGGAGCTCCGCCGCCGCTGCCTGTAAATCTTGATTGCCGTCATTGTACGATGTGCCCAAACGGGAAGTAGCTGTCAATGAAATGTCCTAAGTGTTCCCAAGACGACGATAAGGTTTTGGATTCCCGCACCGCCCGCGATGGAGCGGCGATACGGCGTCGACGCGAATGCATCGCCTGCGGGTTCAGGTTTACCACCTACGAGGAAATCGACCGTGACGAGGTTATGGTCGTAAAGACCGATGGCTCGCGCCAGGCTTTTGACAGGACTAAAGTCAATGTAGCCATTCGCCACGCATGCGGCAAGCGTCCCGTAAGCGATGAGCAGATTCGCACTATGATCGACAATGTCGTCTCGAAAATCGAGGGCGAAGAAGTCTCGTCTGCGCAGATTGCGGAATTTGTGATGGAGGAGCTTCACCGGGTCGATGAAGTGGCCTATATACGTTTCGCCAGCGTGTATAGACGTTTTACCGACGTAGCACAGTTTCTATCGGCAATAACGGAGATTGTAAAGAAATGAGTCTCGAATATCAGCGTCCGCCTTTGCGCGTGGCAGTAGTTGGATTGGGGCGTTCGTTTTTTACGAGTCACTATCCGGTTTTTAAGAATCATCCGGCCCTCTTCAAGGTAGTCGCGGCCTGCGATATAATTAAAGAGCGTCGCGATATGATTGCGGGCGATTTCCCCGATTGCAAAATGTTCCGTCGCCTGTCCGACATGCTTGACGAGCGCGATATAGATCTTGTCGATATCGCGACCTGTTCTGTCGACCATGTGAAGCATGCTCTTATGTCGCTCGAAAGGGGGAGGTGGACGCTGTTGGAATCTCCTCTTGCCTTGACGTTTGACGATGCGCAGCTTTTGCGCGGAGCTGCCACCAAGGCAAAGAACCGCCTGATAGTGCTACAGCGTGGTTTGTTCGCTCCCGATTTTCTTCTTGCAAAAACCATGATGAACGACCCCCGCCTCGGCGAAGTTCATCAGATACGCATCCGTCGCGAGGATTACATTCGTCGTGACGATTGGCAGACGGTGAAGCGTCTTGGCGGCGGCGCGTCATATTATGCAATGACCGACCTTATTCTGCAGGCGCTTAGACTGCTGCCGCAGCCTCCTATTCAAATGTGGAGTGAGCTTAAGCGTATCGCGTCTCTCGGCGATGCGGAGGATTATGCGCACGTCAATTTGCGTACGCGCGGGCAGATATCTGCCGATATCGAATTCAACGGCGGCGTCCTTCCAGAGTGCCGGGCTCCGTCATTTGCGATACGCGCGGAGCGCGGCGTTTTTTCTGTCAATCAGAACTGCACGCAGGGCCATCTTACGATAATCGATCCAGACTTCAAGTTTTCGCGTCGCCGCTCCAGTGTGCGTACTCCTCCAATTGTTGATATGCACGAGGAAATTCCTGTAGTTACAGAGACGGTTTCTTTGCCCAAGGGCACGTTGCACGGCCCGAGCGCGTTTTGGAAATGTGTATACGATACCGTTCGCACGGCCGCACCGTTCCCGTTCCAGCTTGAAGATTCGATCGAGGCAATTAAATTCGCCCATTTAATGAAAAAAACAAGTCCTTTCGGCAGTTGAGTATGGGGTCAATGACACAAAGCCTTGAAGATTACCTTGAGACTGTCTATTTTTTGATTGACAGCAAGGGGAGCGCGTGTGTTCGCGATGTCGCACTGGCACTCAATGTCAAGATGCCAAGTGTCGTTAAGGCGATCCACGAATTGAAGAGTCTCGAACTGGTAACCCAAGAGCCGTACTCCTCTATAGAATTGACACCCAAGGGGGAGCGTCTGGCCAAAGTCGTTTCAGGGCGTCACAATTTGCTTTGCTCGTTTTTGATTAAACTCGGCGTCAGTCCTGAAACCGCCGACGAGGATGCCTGCAGAATGGAGCACATTCTGTCGGCGGAAACTTTAGATAAAATAAGAACATACACAGAAGGAAAAGAATGAAAAGTCAATTGAACACATTGCGTCAGCTCCAGGAACTTGTTTTGACCCGTGACGAGCACCATCAAACCGGTGACGGCAGCCATCTCGATTCCTTGAATGACGCCATTGCCAAATTGCAGGACAAACTTGATCAGCAGGTGGCCGGGCATTACGCCAGACTTTATAAAAAGAGTCACATCGTGATCGCCGCCATGTCTAACGATTGCTGCTCCGTCTGTGGTATGCACGTGCCGATCGCACAGAGTCAGCAGGTCCGTCTTGCCCAGCACCTTGTAACCTGCTCAAGCTGCGGCAGAATTCTTTTTGCTTCTGACGCCGATGCCGCGCATAACGTTTCCGACAGGTATGACCGCGACGATCCCAAGACCGGCATTTCGCGCTTCAGCGCCGAGGAGCTTATGCTTGTCGATCTCGATGCAGACACTCCCGAGGGTGCAATTTCGGCGCTGGCCAAATTGATGGAGGACAATCATTTCATCTCCAACGCCGACTCGCTCGTAACTGCCGCCATGAATCGCGAAGGCGTGCTGCCGACGGCAATCGGCGGCTATCTCGCCTTTCCTCACGTTCGCGGAGTCGAAGGTGGCGGCCTTACGCTTGCTATGGGAGTTTCTAAAAAGGGGATTGACTGGGCAGGAGAGAAGGTGCATATCGTTTTTCTTTCAGCCATCCCTGTCGCCGTCTCGGCATTTTATTTGCGCTTGATGTCGGGGATCATCCAGTCACTTTCTAAAAAGGACAATCTTGATGCGCTGCTCAACGCCAAAGACGGTGTATCGCTTTGGAAAGCTCTCGTAAAGGCAACAAGGCTGACTGTAAAATAATGGATTCATTTCGTTTTATGCTGATCGCGGTCATATCAATGGCCGCGTTTTTCGCAGCCGATTGCGCTCCTGTCAGAAAAACTGCGGCAAAGCCGCGTCCTGCCGCTACTCAGGCGGTGAAAAACAATCAAGGCCGTTATCGCCGCAGTCCGTACGTGAGCGCCATGGCACTTGACGCCGATACGGGCAGAGTTCTATTTGCCGATAATATCGATAAGACGGCTTATCCGGCAAGTGTTACGAAGTTGATGACGGCGTTTCTCGTTCTTGACGATGTAAAGTCCGGCAAATTGACTCTTCAGGACAAGGTTGTGGCTTCACCGGTGAAGACAAGGCGCGATATACATTTAAGGCAGCCGTCCCAAATCGGCCTTAAGGCCGGCGAGTCGATGAGTGTAGACGAGCTCCTGAGCGTATTAATGGTCAAGAGTGCAAACGATGCGGCTGTTTTTCTTGCCGAAAAATGTTCCGGAAGCATGGATGCGTTCGTTAAGCGAATGAATGAGAAGGCTCTTTCTCTCGGAATGAAGTCTACTAAGTACTACAATCCGAACGGGCTTCATCCTATGCCTGGTCTTAAAGGCGACAGCTTCAATGTTTCAACTTGCCGCGATCTCGCCAAAATGTCTATCGCGCTCTTAAAAACCCATCCCGAAATCTTGCGCTACACCTCGCAGAAAGTGTATGAGGCAACTCTTCCGAACGGTAAAAAAATAAAGTTTAAAAACCATAACAACGTAATGCGCCAGGACAAGTACAAGATTATCAATCCTGACGGCAGCGAGGCTGTTGACGGCTTGAAGACCGGGTATATTGATGCGGGAGGGTCTTCAATAGTGCTTACCGGTAAACGCAACGGTAAAAGAGCTATGGTAATCGTTCTTGGCTCCTCTTCGGCCGCCGAGCGTGACGTGGCCGCAAAGGCCCGTCTCGAGGATGCGTTAGGCGCGCTGGCCTGGTGATTTACCGGTCAAAGCCTTTCGTTGAGGTGTATCCGTAACGCCCTGAATGAATCTAAAAATTTAACCGGCCACATGCGGCTTGGAACTCTGCTTTCAAGCGAAGATTCGACAACATCGTCAAGCTTGGCGAAAAAATCAAGTCCGGTCAGTTTTTCAATGTTGTCAACGCTTGTCAGGTAGTGCCGCGGCCAGGCTTTCCACGGCACGGACTGTTCGATAACAAGCGGCAGCATTCTTATTTTTCCGTTTTCTACGGCTGTGAGTATCTGGTAGTACATTGTGGGCACGTCAATATCAGTGCCGCTCAGATTTTCGCACCCGTTTGATATTGTGCCTACAATCACCCATACATCGCCCCAACGTGCCGTGAACAAGTCTGCCGCTCTATGCTCTATTTCACGCCAAATGCCGCGGTTCAGCTCCGGCGTCTGGGGGGGAAATATTGGACATGAGAAATGTTTTAGCCTGTGCGGTTTCTCCATATCGCGTAGATATGGCGTAGTTTGGCACCATATGACCTCTGTCATATCCCGTGCGGGCGTATGACGATGCTGCAGGGCATGATTCTATGTTTTTGTCTCGCTTGAAACTCGGCCTTTTTGATTCTGAATGTCTTTTATCGCGAGGTATGCGGTATGCGCACCATACAGGGTGTTTTAGCGAGTGGCTGTAGGCTACAACAAATTCGTTTTTGTCCAATATTGCCACATCGCTGCGCGCAGACGTGGGCATGACAGGAGCTCCTGCAAAGAAAACGTTGTTTGACGGTATTTCTGAATATGTCTGGTACGTTACATCTTCACCTGTTATGTCGAATGAGTCGGTTATGTCGGCAAATGGTTCGCCGAGATATTTAAGCACATAAACAAGAGGCGATGGAAGTTTTTCGCACTTGTCAAGAAACCATGCTTCATCGTGCCGCACGAACCAGTTGCCGATAATCGACAGTATAACGACCGTCCATACGATCAGACAGGAAAAGAGCCTTGAAAGGTTGCGTCGTTTGCAGTTTCCCGATGCCGATCTTTTGCTTTGCCGGTTCATTGAAAACAAGATTGCAGGCTGTTTTATATGTCTGAAAGTTCTATGCGGATGGTCTTGCTTTTCATCGCCTGATCGTTGAATCTGGTTTTGTTCTCCCTGCCATACCGGGGAATCTCGTCAAGCCTGTTGTCGGGCACAGTGATTATTGCACCGCAGGCGGGGCATTCGGCCTGCTCGCCGATCATATCAAGCGACGCTTCAATTTCGGTTGCGCATGATTTGCAGATGAAGTTTGTAAAGCCGTCTTCGTGTTTCATAGGTTGAAATTCCAAGGATGGGTTTCGGTCGTTAGTCGATATATAATGCAGGTATCTTCATCGGTGTTCTCCGCTCGGGCTCGGAGGGTGCAGACTGTGCCGGAATATTCTTGCCGGTAGAGTCTGTCATTGAAACCTTGTATACCGCGCGGAATCCGGCAATGATAAGGAATATGAGCAATGCGCCCGCAAGTAAAAGCACAGCGATTCTCCAGACTATGGGAGGTACGGTAAAGCCTTCGTCCTCATCGAATTCCATCGGCTGCGGAGTGGAATATCTTGATGGACTTTTTGCATATGTTGCCGGCTTGTGCGGCGCATTACCAGATTCGGAGATGCCTGAACCGTGTTCGTCCGGATTGAACGAGAAGAGGTCGTCTCCTGATGCCGCAAAACCTGATGTGCTCATTTCGGCCAGAGGTTCAGCCGTTTGCTGCCGATCTTCATCGGGCGGGGAAGATTGTTCTGAATGAACGGTATGTTGCTCATTGGCTTCTAAAGGTGCCTCCATCTCGTTTTGAGCAGCCGGATGTGCGGCTTCCTCCGCCTGAGGAGCTTCACGGACTACCTGCACGGGCGGGCGCATTCTAATTGTAGGAGGTTTGTTGCCTGAGTATATTTCCATGAACTCGTCGACAAAAGGTTTTGGATCGTTGATGCCGAGCGCTTCGCAATAAAGGCGCACGAATCCGCGGCCGTAGATCGGGGCGGCTATTTTTGAAAAATCCTCGCGTTCAAGAGCTTGAACCTGCTGTTCAAGCATATGGGTCATTTTTGCAATATCGCTTGTAGTGAGCCCCTTGGCCTCGCGTGCGCGCCGGAATGTCTCGCCAAACTCCATCATGTCATTTCCTCCGTAAAATCGTCTTCTGCAGGCGGCATGTCGCTGCCGGAAATAAAACCGTCGTCAACAGCGTTTCCGTCTTCTCCTGCATATGCGCAATCATCCGCATTGCCGTCTATGTCGGACTCTCCGTTGAGTATCTTAAGAAGCTGGTCGTCACTGAACAGAATAGTGCGCGGGCCGAACTTGCCGTCCTGTTTTGTTACAATACCCTTGTCCGCAAGCATGTCGAGGATTTGCGCGGCATGGTTGTAGCCCCATCTCAAATTTCTCTGAAGGTTGGAGACGGAGGCGCGTTTAGTGTTGATTAGCACTTCAATCGCCTTCTTCTCGTCATCGGCGGCAGCTGCAGCCTTGACGGTTTCGCGGAGGGCGGTCTTTTCGGCGGCTGACGCTGCGGTGTTCTGCTCTTCATCAAGCGACGCAAACGGATCGTCACTTGTCGCCTCTTTGACTCTGCCGAGGTTTGCAGTGAAGTTGTCGTCGTACTGCGGTTTTGAATGCTCCTCAATAAACGAAATGATATTTAAAATCTCGTTATTTGAAATCCACGCTCCCTGCGCTCGTATCAGCGTGGAATTCTTGTCTTTGTAGAGCATATCTCCGCGACCGATCAGATTTTCCGCTCCAGCAGCATCGAGGATTGTTCTTGAGTCAATTGCCGATGCAGTTTTAAATGCGACACGACCCGGGACATTGGCCTTGATGGTTCCGTTGATCGTTTTTGTATCGGGGCGCTGGGTTGCAAGTATCAGGTGAATGCCCGCGGCACGCGCTTTTGCGGCAAGCCTGCCGATCTCGGGAGTGACCTCCCTTGCGCAGGCGGCCATAAGGTCGGCCACCTCGTCGATTATTATGACAATATAAGGCACCGTGCGGGGCAAATCGCTTGAGGTCTCGTTTTCAGAACCGTACAGATCGCCTTGGGTGAGTATTTTGCGGTGATTGAATTCGTAGATGTTTTTAACACGCACTTTTGAAAACATTTGCAGACGTTTTTCCATTTGGCTTACAGCCCAGCGCAGGGAGTACAGCACCTTTCTGTTTTCGGTGATGATTGGCGTCAGAAGATGCGGAATGTTTGAATACGGCGTGAATTCGACCGATTTCGGGTCGACCATGATGAATTTCAACTGCTCAGGCGTGCGAGACATCAGAAGGGCCGTTATAAGCGAGTTCAAGCAGACGGATTTACCCTGGCCCGTCGCGCCGGCGACAAGAAGATGCGGCATTTCTGCAAGGTCGGCGACAAGATCGTTGCCTGCAGCGTCTTTGCCGAAAAGGAGCGGCAGCTCCGCCTTGTTGTTTTCCCAGGTTTCCGACTCAAAGACTTCACGGAAAGAGACTCCTGCAGGTTTTGCGTTGGGCACTTCAACACCGACGCATTCTTCGCCTGGTATGGGCGTCTCGATTCTGAGCGACTTTGCGTGGAGCGCGCCCATAAGGTTCTTTTCGATGGAATTTATGACGCGGTAGTTCGTGCCAGGGGCGAGCATCAATGCGTACTTGGTGACAACCGGTCCAGGAACGGTGTAACTCAATGTTGCGTCTATGCCAAAGAGCTGCAGCGTATCTACGAGCTTTTTGCCCATAGTTTCTATATTGCTGTGATCGGCAGTAATATTCTGCACGGGGTTCAACAGATTGGGAGGAGGGAGTAGATACGCTTTAGTGCTGTCATCTTCTTGAGATGCTGCCTGATGGACGGATGCGCTGTTTCTCGGAGGTGCTGCAGTCGATGCGCTTCCGGCCGGGGAAGAAGAGACCGCTTGAGGCGCCTGAGCGTTTTTAGCAGGCGCCTTCCTGCGGGCTGCGGCCGCAGCTGCGGCTTTTTTCTCCATTTCGTCGCGAAGCCATTTTTCGCGTTCCTGCTGGGCCTGCTTCAACTTTTCTTTTTCCAGCTGCGCCTGCCGTTTTTCTTCTTCTTTCTGCTTGCGGGCGGCATCGCGCGCCTTTTTGATCTGCTCGAGCAGGCTTGTCCCGTTTGATGCGGCGTCATTTTCAATTCCGCCTTTTGCATCTTGATTGTCGGCTGTTTTCCCGATAATCCAATTGAACAGGAAGTTGAGAAACTTGACGATGTTTTTTAACCCGATGGCGCCGCCGAGAGAAATCATCAGAATGATCAGCATTATCACTCCGGCACCGATATAATCAAACAGCGGTATGAGTATTTTGTTGGAGATGCAATAGCCTATTATCCCGCCCGGATTCATTATGTTGATGTTTGCCCGCACAGCCTCAATGCCCGGGGCGTTAGGAGCGATGATTTCGAGAAGGCAGGCCGTAGAAATTATAAGCGACAATCTCCAGAGGGCCCTTATGCCGGGGCGGAGCGTAGCGCCGGCAACGGAGCGGCAGCCTATTATTATGCAGTATACAGGAATTATCCAGACTGAAAGGCCGAGGATGTTGTAGCTGTAATAAGCGAATGCGTCCCCTATGGGGCCAATCCAATTGGATGTTGGCGCGGCCGGGATGGAAAGCTGCTCCATTGCGTGCCAATCGTAGGTAAGAAGTGCGGCAACAGGGAAGAGAGATATCGGAAAGAGCATCCACCCAATGAAGTTCATGCCTCCCTTGTCGCTGCCTTTTTGTGCGTCGGAAAGTTCTTTCATTTCTTCTTTAGCTTGGTAGAGGCGGACGAAACCGCATTCGTCGATTCGGCAGGCGGTTCAGGCCTGTTTTTTTCGTCACGTTCTATGATTTTAAGGATGTTCGAAAGCCGTCTTTTATCGTCTGCGGCGGCATCGTTTGGTGCGGAACGAGTTTCTGTTTTAGGTTCCAGCGCCGTGTATGTCGCCAGGGCCAAAACAAGTGATATGATCTTTAGCCAGAAGTTTTTCGTTACGGCTCGTTTAGCCGCGCTCCACAAAGGATATAGGTCTTGCGGTTTTTTCACGGCAGATGGGTTCCTTTGCCTACTTTGAATATTTTCTGGAACGACTCTATCTTGTCTTGGATAAAGCCCCTGTTTTCCTTGGCGTTGGGAATTGCTTTCTGCATCCACCTGCCTAAGGCGGGAGCTATGGCCTCGCCGCTGTATTTGTGTATTTTGCCGTTATGCGCGATTGAGACGCTGCCAGTCTCTTCCGATACGGCTACGGCGATAGTGTCGGTCTCCTCCGAAATGCCTACGGCGGCGCGATGCCGCATCCCGCAGCCCGCTAAATCGGGATTGTGGGATACGGGGAAAAGACAGTGCGCACTCGAAAGCCTGCCGTTGCGTATTACGGCACCACCGTCGTGCAAGGGCAATGGCGGCGTGAAAATGGTGATAATAAGCTCGGGGGTTATGACCGCGTCGATTTCGGTTGCCGTTTCTTCGTAACCGCGAAGGGAGATTGCGCATTCAAAAGCAAATAGAGCCCCGATTTTCCTCTCGGAAAGCTGGAGTATCGTTTCAATGAACGATTTTGGCGTCAAGGCTGTCGAGCCGTCTGCGGTTTTATTGCGCTCCTTGTTGCCGAGAGCTCCGATCGTCGCTAAAAACCTGCGTATTTCGGGTTGGAATATCACGACTGACGAAATAGAAAAATAGATGAGCAGGTATTTGATGAGCAGCGAGAGAACATGGAAATGGAACAGGTACGTGAAAATGGCGGACATTGCGATAAGTACGCCGACTCCCATAAGCGCCTGCCCGAAGCGGGACCCTTTGGCGCCCTTGAGAATAGTGTAGATTACGCAATAGAGTATGGCAATCTCAATTATGGCCGAAAACGTACCCATTTATTTCTCTTGTCCGGATTGTATGTCGCACACTTCTGCTGACGCCCCGGTGTTGTCGTTCGTGGTATTGACCGATTCGTCGTCATCGTTTTTTGCGCGGTTGATGCCGAGAAGCTCTTCGACGTCACGGCCGTCCATAGTCTCTTTTTCTAAAAGCGCCGCCGCGAGTTTTTCGAGCATGTCTTTGTTCTGAAGCAATAACTCTTCTGCTTTCGCGTAAGCATCGCTGATGAGTTTTGAAACTTCGGCGTCAATCTCACGCGACGTTTCTTCGCTGAACGCCGGCGGCAGATCGGCGTTAGAGAAAGCGTTTTGTTCTCTAAAGGACTGGAAGCCGAATCTGTCGCTCATGCCGTAATCGCAAACCATCCTGCGGGCGGTATAGGTGGCCATGGTAATGTCTTGTGCCGCTCCTGTTGAGATCTCGCCCGTAAACATTTTTTCTGCGATGCGCCCACCGCACATGACAGAAAGCTCGTCGATGAAGTGCGATTTTGTACGGTTGAGGATGTCCTTCTCGGGGAGTGACATCGTAGCACCGAGAGCGCGGCCGCGCGGAATGATTGTAACCTTGTGCAGCGGGTCGGTGTTTTTGAGCAGGAGCTGCAGCACGGCATGTCCCGACTCGTGCCATGCGGTGATTTCGCGGTCTCTCTGGGAGTACCCGGCGGATTTGCGCTCGCGCCCCCAGAGGATTTTGTCGCGCGCTTCATCAAGCGTCGCCATGTCGACGCCGTCAAGTTTTTTGCGGACAGCCAGCAATGCGGCCTCGTTGAGAAGATTTGCAAGATCGGCGCCCGAAAAACCGGGAGTGCCGCGAGCGACGCGTTTAAGGTCGGCGTCAGGGGCAAATCTTATTTTTTTGCCGTGCAGATTGAGAATGTCTTCACGCCCCTTGAGTGTAGGAAGGTCTATCAAAACCTGCCGGTCAAAGCGGCCTGGACGCAGAAGAGCGGAGTCAAGGGTATCGGGCCTGTTCGTTGCCGCTATGACAATGACACCCTCGTTCGGATCGAAGCCGTCCATTTCGACGAGCATGGTGTTGAGCGTCTGTTCGTAGGAGTGGCTGCCGGTAAGCGCGCCAGCGCCGCTGCGCTTCATGCCGATGGAGTCTATTTCGTCAATAAACACGATGCATGGAGAGCGCTTTTTGGCTTCTGCAAACATGTCGCGCATTCTTGAGGCGCCTACGCCCACGAACATTTCTTCGAAATCGCTGCCTGATATGGCAAAAAACGGCACTTGGGCTTCGCCGGCTATTGCACGGGCGAGCAGTGTTTTGCCGGTTCCGGGAGGACCGACGAGAAGAATTCCTTTGGGTATGCGCCCGCCGAGTTTTTGAAAGGCGGAAGGTTCTTTGAGAAATTCAATGATTTCCTGCACCTCCTCCTTGGCTTCATCGATGCCGGCGACGTTCGAAAAGGTTATTTTTGTATTTTCTTCTTTGCCGTTGAGCACTTTAGCACGCGACTTGCCCATTCCGAACACGCCGCCGTTTCCGCCCATTTTGCGCCCCATCAGCCAGTAAAACAAAAACAGCATCCCGATGAAAAACAAAGTGTTCATCAGAAAGGGCGAAATCAGGTTTGACTCTGTGACAACCTCGATTTTTACGCCCCGCGCGGCGAGGGCGTTCATCAGCGTTTCGTTTTCGCCCGGAACAAGGTTGACACGGAATTTCCTGGCCGGGGCCGGCGGCTCTCCGGCCGCGCCTGCAGTGCCGGCGCCTTTTGCCTCGACAGACGGCTTGCCGGCGTTTGACTGCACGCCGGCGCCGCCTGAAGCCTCTTTGGCGGCGAATTCGCCTTCAAAATACGTAACGCCGGCATCGCGTTGGATTATGCGCGTAATCGGCTGTGAGATTTTGTCTTCTGAAAGCGCTTTAAGAAATTCGGCCTGGGTAAGTTCTTC
>JAZOTG010000009.1:0-13594 GCA_045657505.1 Kiritimatiellia bacterium
GCCTCCGACTTTGTCAACGGTGCCGAGTGCGAACCTTATCTCACCGCCGATTATCGCCTTATGCTCGAGAGGGCGCAGAGGGTGCGTCTCGGGGTTGAGATTGCCCGCAAGGTTCTGGGGTCTCCGGCCGTGCGCATCGCGGTGGAGGAAAACAAGCCAGAGGCGATTGCAGCTCTTGAGCAGGCGTTTGCAGATATCGACGGCAATGTAGAAATTGTCGTTCTTCCTGTTCTTTACCCTCAAGGCAGCGAGAAGCATCAGATTTATGCGACAGTCGGCAGAGTCGTGCCGGAGCCTCCCGCACTGCCTATCGATGTCGGATGTGTGGTCGAGAATGTTGCCACCATAGCCGCTATCGCCGATGCGGTGGAGCGTGGCGACTGCCTTTTGGAGCGCGTCACCACCGTTTCTGGTGACGCCGTCAACGGGCATAAGAACATTCTCGCCCCTATTGGGACAAAATATTCCGATCTTGTAGCTTTTTGTTCTGGGCTTTCGCAAACTCCCGCCAAGGTGCTTTCGGGAGGCACAATGATGGGGTTTGCCGTTCCCAATCTTGAAATAGCCACAACAAAGACATCTTCCGGGCTGCTGCTGCTCTCCAAGAGCAGGGTTGTGCAGTTTTCGTCGCAGTCGTGCATCAATTGCGGCCGCTGCCTTAGAGCCTGCCCGATGAATTTGAATCCGGCCGGCATTTCAAAGTCGGTCGAGGCCGATGACATCGCCGATGCCGAGCGTGCGCATGTTATGTCGTGCATCGAGTGTGGCGCGTGCAGTTTCGCCTGCCCCGCATACAGAACGATTACACAGTTCTGCCGCAGAGCCAAAAATTCAATCCGCGCCAGAATTGCCGCCGAGAAGGCAAAAGCACAGGCGGCGCAACAGGCCAGCTCAAAGTGAGGACCGGTAAATGAAACCAAAAGAATTTGCAGAACATTACATACTTTCAAGTTCGCCCCACGCCCATTCTAATTCGAGCGTTTCGCGGATTATGCTCGATGTCATTGTCGCATTGTTGCCCACAACAATCGCCGGCATCTGGTTTTTCGGCATGCCTGCTCTCTGGACTATTGCGGTTTGCGTTTCGACATGTCTTACAACCGAGGCCGTTTGCCGCATGGCAATGAAGCGCGAGAGTACCGTTGGCGATTTGTCCGCAATAGTAACAGGGCTGCTGCTTGCTCTCAATCTCCCGGCCGGGCTGCCGCTTTGGATGTCGGCGGCCGGTTCGGTTTTTGCGATTGCCGTGTGCAAGCAGGTGTTTGGCGGCATAGGTAAAAATCCGTTCAATCCGGCATTGGCGGCCAGAGCGTTCCTTTTAATTTCGTTTACTGGCCCCATGACTACATGGCTTAAGCCTTTTTGGTGGAGGACGCCCGATGCTGTGACTACCGCAACGCCGCTTTCAGCAATGAAGCCGATGTTCGCCGCCGCCTGCTCTACCTCGGCGACACCCCGTGCCGGCTTTGACGGGATTCCCTCTCTCTTCGATCTTGCAATCGGCAATATGCCCGGCTGCATTGGAGAGGTTTCGGCGGCGGCGCTTGTGCTCGGCGGTCTTTATCTTATTGTCCGTAAGGTTATTTCATGGCATATTCCCGTGTCGTTTATTTTGACCGTGTGGTTGTATTCTCTTCTCTCCGGCGGAGCGCCTGCGCATGTGCAGGTGCTTACGGGCGGCGTCCTCATCGGCGCGTTTTTCATGGCAACCGATTATGTGACATCTCCCGTAACGTCAAAAGGGAAGATGGTTTTCGGTGTTGGCTGCGGTCTTTTGACAATGCTTATCAGGCAGTTCGGGTCGTATCCCGAGGGGTGCAGCTTCGCCATACTTGTAATGAATTCCCTGACGCCTCTTATCAGCAGGTATACTCAGCCTAAACCGTTTGGAGCGCGCAAATGAAAAAGAATATCGGACTTGTTTTATGCCTGACGGTAATCGCCGCGTTTTGCGCGGGCGTGCTTGCGTATGTCAACATTTTGACGTCCGGTCCGATTGCCGCGGTCGCGGCGGCAAAAAAGGTCGATGCCGCAAAAAGCGTCATGCCTTCGTCCGTAAAAGACGTTTCGCCTGTGCAATGGGCTGATGCCGGCAAAAAAGAGCCGGTTGCCTTCGTGGGCAGGGATGTGTCCGGTGCTGTTGCCGCGTACGCCGTTATTGGCAAGGATTCAGGCGGATACGGCGGCGACATTGTTTTGATGGTAGGGTTTCTTGCCGATAAAAAAACTGTCGTTTGCTACAAAAAAATTCAGGCGAGCGAGACGCCGGGTGTCGGCACAAAACTTGAAAGCTGCGAATTTTCCGGACAATTCCGCATGGGCGACATTTCACTTCTGCGTCTTAAGAAGGACGGCGGCGCGGTCGATGCCATTACAGCGGCAACAATAACATCTCGCGCGGTTTGCAGGGCAATCGCCGACGCGGGAAGCAGACTTTCCAGATCCACATATTGACTTATGGCAGCCAAAAGTGCATTCTCTGTAAATTTCGAGTATTATCTTCTCCGTTTTTTCTGTGGAGTAGTCAATTTCATTCCATACCGCATGGCTATGGCGACAGCGGGCTTTTTCGCATGGGCCGCCGTTAATGTGTTCAAGCTTCGCAATAAACGCACAATGGCGCGTCTTAAAAGCGTTTTCCCCGAAAAGAGCAACGCAGAGCTCAAATATATCGCGTGGCGGAGTTTTGCCAACATTCTTGAAACGGGTGTCGAGATGATCAGGGCGCCGAAACTTTCACGCGCATGGATGGATAAATATGTTCGTGACGGAGCCGTTTACAAGGATCGTCTGCAGGCGTACGTCGACGAGGGCAAGGGGGTTGTTATAATGGTGCCCCATTCCGGCAACTGGTATATGGCCGCCTGGTCTATGGCGAAGTACGGCCTGCCGCTTTTTGCCATAGCCGCAAAACAGCGCAATCCGAAAATCAATGAGTGGATGAAGCGTCAGTATGGCGATATAGAAGTGGTCGAGCGCGGCAGCGCAAAGACGCTTGTTGAAATAAAGCGTAAACTGCAATCCGGCCGCGCCTTTGCGATTTTGCCTGATTTACGCGTTAAGGAAAAGGATGTCGAGGTCGATTTTCTTGGCAGCAAGGCAAATGTGTCCCACGCTGGCGCCATGTTTGCTGTGAAATGCGGCTGCCCTGTTGTGGTGGCGATGGTGCGCCGCGAGGGCGGGCGGCATGTTTTCGATCATCTCGGTACGCTGCGTCCCGATCCTGACGCATCCGACGACAAGGCCGAGTCGGCGCGATTGACGCAAGAGGCCATGAAGCTTCTCGATGAGAATATTAAACGCTATCCAGAGCAATGGTTCTGGTACAACAAACGATGGATTTTAGAGCCTGTCGGCTAATTGTTTTTCGCTGCGATTGAAAATCGCAGCGAAAAAATATATAATAAACAAAATGGCAAAAATAAAGCTTACAAAGACGGAGCTCAAAGCTCAAACTGACGCATTAAAGCGTTATCAGCGCTTTTTGCCTATGCTTCAGTTGAAGCAGCAGCAGCTTCAGAGTGAGATTGCAAGCATAACAGCCAAGGCCGACGACGTCAGCGCCAAGGAAAGGGCGGTTCGGGCCGATTTGAACAGCTGGGTCAGGCTTTTTGCCACGGACGAACAGCTGCTTTCGGGGCTTGTAAAGGTTAAATCGGTAAAGACGGCGCAGGCTAATATTGCAGGTGTGGCCATTCCGACATTTGAGTCTATCGAAACCGAGGTTAAAAGCGTTGATCCGTGGGAGACGCCTGCTTGGGTCGACAGCGCCGTAAGCACCACATCCGAAATACTTTCACTGCAGTGTCAGCGTGCAGTATACGAGGAGCAGCGCCGTCTCGTCACGCTCGAGCTCAATCTTACATCTCAGCGCGTCAATCTTTTTGAGAAGGTAAAAATCCCCGATTGCAAAGAGGCGATTCGCGTAATTAAGATTGCTCTCGGCGACGAGCAGACTGCAGCTGTTACGCGCGGCAAGATTGCCAAGTCAAGAACTCCCGCGCCAAGTCCGGAGGTTGCGCAATGATTGTGAAGATGCTTCATGCCGATGTTCTTTCACTCTCTTCTGAAAAGGAGCAGACGCTGCATATGCTGCACGAGGTTGGCGCGGTGCATCTAGACTTTGCCTCCGTGCAGGGCTCAGAGGCCGCTTGTGCAAAGAGTGAGCTTGCCGATGCGGAAACAGCGGTGCAGATCATTCTGCGCTCACGCGGTAAAAACAAGGTTGAAGGGTCTGTTTCGCGCGGCGTCAGCGAGGTTCTTGAGATTCAAAAAACGATTGACGAGTCAATTGCCGCTCTTGAGGATTTGAAAAACGAGATTTCTCAATACGAGCCATATGGTGATTTCGACCCCGAGCTCGCCAAAAAGATTCTTGACGCTGGTGTCGACATTTCATCGCTCGCCGAGCTGCCGAAGGTTCTGCCGCGCAGGCGTCTCTCTGCAATGCGCAATGAGGCGGTCGAGCTTCAAACTTCAATCGCGCGGTTGACATCTGATTTGGCCAATACCGACGAAAGGGCGATTCTTGCAAAGTTTCCCGACCTTTCCGAGCGTCTTGCATTTGCATCGGCGAAAGAATTGATGCTCGAAAAGGGCTCTATAGCCATTATATCGGGCTGGGTCCCGCAGCCGGCTGCAGACGAGTTGAGAGTGCGCGCCTCTTAGCAGGGCTGTGCCGTCCTTTTAAGAGAGAGAGAGGCGGGCGAGACTCCTCCTACTCTGATTACGCCGCCCAAGCTCTTCAAGTCGATGAGCGTGCTTTTTTCAGGGCTCGGAATCGCCCCCGCATATGATGAAAGCGATGTGTCGGTTCCGTTCTTCTGCTATTTCTCGCTCTTCTTCGCCATGCTCGTAGGCGATGGTGCGTATGGCGCCATATTCCTCCTTTGCACATTGGCGCTCCGCCGTTCGCTGCAGAAAAGCTGGTTTGTGTTGTTGACGTTTTTCTCGTGTTCGACAATACTCTGGGGGCTTCTGTCAAACACCTGGTTTGGTGCGCAGATTCCAATGTTCAACGCTCTTGCGACGGTTCAGTGGCTGGCCGATCCGAGTTACAACAATATGATGCTGCTGTGCTTTACTATCGGAGCGTCGCATCTTGTTCTCGCCCGGTTGTGGAATGCCGTATGCCGTTTCCCGGATTCAACAGCGATAGCAGAGCTTGGGTGGGCGGGTATTCTTTTGTTTATGTATCTTCTTACCAACTCTATCGTGGGCATATTCCCAGCTGTTCCCGAATGGGGCTTCTATGTGCTTTACGTTTCACTGCCGCTCGTTTTTGCCTTTACGGTAAAACCGTCGGAGTTCAAGACGCGAGGTGCTGAACTCGGCATGCTGCCGCTCAATATCATGGGTGCCCTTGGCGATATTATAAGCTATGTGCGGCTTTTCGCCGTTGGTTTAGCCTCCGTAAAGGTGGCCGAAAACTTCAATTCAATGGCTGTCGGTCTTATGGATGGCGCAAACGAATTTTGGCTTAAGGCACTGCTGTCCGTTGCAATGGTAGCGATTCTGGTGGCCGGCCACGCGTTAAATCTGGCTATGGCCGGGCTCTCGATTCTTGTTCATGCAGTAAGACTTAATACACTCGAATTTTCAAACCACAAGGGAGTTTCCTGGTCTGGTGTTATTTATAAACCGTTTAGAAGTAAAAAAAAGCAAGGAGAAATGAAATGAATGATTCAGCTATGATTGTTGTCGGTGCCATTGCGTGCCTCGGTCTGTCGGGTGCGGGTAGTGCCGCCGGTACGGGGTTTGCCGCTTCTGCGGCGGTCGGTGCGTGGAAGAAGTGCTATGCCGCAAATAAAACGGCGCCTTTCAATCTTCTCACGTTCGTCGGCGCGCCTATCACGCAGACGCTCTACGGCATGATTCTCATGTTCATCATGCTCGGCAAACTCGGCAAGGTCGCCGACGGTTCAGGGCTTCCCGTTCTCCTTTCCGGCATTCTTTCAGGCATCGCAATCGGCCTTTCTGCGTTCTTCCAGGGGCGTGCCGGCGCTGCCGCCTGCGATGCTCAAGGCGAAACGAATCAGGGCTTTACAAATTATCTCGCGGCGCTTGGTATCGTTGAGACGGTTTCAATTTTTGCGATGGTCTTTACGCTTATTGCGCTTGCGGCGGTTAAATAACGATTTGTTGCGTGGATGCTTTTTCACAGTCCGTTTCCCGTTGTTTAAACGTTGAAGAATTGTCACTTCAAACCGAATTCAGAAAAATTCCGGTTTGGAGTGACGGAGCAGAAGTTTCTTTGCGCGAAATGATGCGCAAAGAGTGGGGCGTAGATTTTACCGATGAATCTTTTGCGCGTGCTGCGCGTTTACGCGACCTTTGGTGCGAGGCGTTTATATCGTTTGCCGCAACGCTGTTTGAAGTGCCTCGGGAACAACTCGGCATTTCCACATCCATGGGGTCTATACCGCAATGGGACAGTGTTAACCATCTGCGCCTTGTGATGGAAGCGGAAGCGCGTTTTGGAATAAGCTATCCGTTCGAAAAAATAGTGTGCATGAAGGAATTGGGCGATTTTCTGCCGTGCTAACGCAAAGTAATTTTGGTATACTGAAAATCATGAAAAGATTAGAATTAGAAAATGAAATCCGTGAAGTCATTTTGTCATCGGTAGAGGTTGACGGGCTTACGGCGGAGGATCTCCTGTCCGATAAGCCGCTTTTCGGCGATGGTGTCGGGCTGGACAGTATTGACGCCCTTGAAATCGGCGCTGCTCTGCGTAAAAAGTATCAGGTTAAGTTCAAGGCAAATTCAGAGGAGAATCGCGAACACTTCAGAACCGTTTCTTCTCTTGCGTCATTTATTGCCGCCAATGCGAATATATCACTTGAGGATTGATAACATGAATAGCAAAGATGAAGTTCTTGAGGCAATCAAAGGTGTCCTTGTTGACGAGTTTGAATGCGACAGCGCGGCGCTTGTTCCTGAGGCGCGTCTCTTTGACGATCTCGATCTCGACAGCATCGATGCCGTCGATCTTGTCGTAAGGCTCCAGAACATGACAGGTCTTAAAGTAAAAGCCGAAGACTTCAAGTCAATTCGCACGCTCGGTGACATTTCCGAAGTTGTTTGGCGCCTGCTGTCCGAACAGTCTAAATGAAACGGATAATCAAGACGTCAATACCGATTCTTGCCGTCTGGGGTGTTTACTTCTATAAGGATATGGTCTGCTTGAGGCTTTATCCCGCGGCGATGACGGCATTGGCGTTTTCTTTTTTCTTTGTTTCTCTTTTCCGCGTTCCGTTGTGCGAAAAAATCGCCCGTAAAACCGGCGCCAGACTGGATGCTAAAGGAGTGGAGTACTGCCGCAGGTTGACTATTCTCTGGGCATCGCTTTTAGCGTTGAATTTTTGCGTGAGTCTTGTTACGGTCTTTTTATCGGCTGAGGCGTGGGCGTTCTACAACGGTTTCGTATCATATGTTTTGATGGGTTCATTTGCTCTCGGCGAGTATATCTACCGCAAGAAAATTTTACATGTCTGAAGTGATATTCCATACTTCCGGTTCTACTGGCGGTCCGAAGCAAATCGTCCGCACAAGCGCTTCGCTTGATGCAGACGCCGCATCGCTTGTTAAAACATTTTCTTCAATATGGTCGTCGGCGCCCGTCGTGGTTTCCACTGTGAGGCCGGAGCATATGTACGGTTCCCTGTGGAGAGTGCGAGCCCCGGCAATTGCAGGTTCTTTTGTTGACCCTTCGGTTGTGATATCGGTAGAGGAACTTGCGCTTTTGATTAAAAAGTACGGAAGGGTTTTATTTGTAACAACGCCTTCGTTCCTTGAAAAAGCTCTTCAACATCCCGATTTCATTTCCCTCCAAGGCGGTTTTGTCGATATAGTCACCTCCGGCAGTCTGTTGCGCCCCGAATTGTCGCGTGCCGTTTATGGCGCGATTGGGGTTTCTCCTCTCGAGATTTACGGTTCAACCGAAGCAGGCTCGGTTGCATGGCGCCGGCAGGTCAACGGCGGGCATTGGACGCTGTGCAACGGCGTTTCTGCCCGTAAAGCCGACTGCGGCGGCATTCTCGTAGATTCACCATTCGCAATAGACAGGCCGTTTGTAATATCAGACTCTGTCGAATTCACATCATCCCGCAGTTTTATACTTGGGGCGCGTCTCGACCGCAATGTAAAGGTGCTTGAGAAATTCGTTTCACTTTCTGCAGTCGAGTCTGTGCTCGAGAGCCATCCGTTTGTGCGCCGTGCCCGGGCCGAAGTTTATTCTTCGGGAGTCGCCCGCATCGGGGCGCTTGTCATTCTTTCTGAGCGCGGTGTGTCGTTGCTTGCTAAGGGTACTACGGCAAATGTCGCAAATATATTGCGGCGCGACCTGATTTCAAAACTCGGCTCCGAGGCGTTTCCCCGGAGAATCCGTTTTGTAAGAGCGTTTCCGTCAAACGAGCAGGGGAAAACCCTTTCAAGCGCGGTGCGTGATGTTCTCTACCGTTGGTGCGCCGAACCGGCTGTTCTCGAGTGGCGTGAAACATCTTGCAGCTTCACGGCGAAGGTTGTTTTCCCTCCCGACTTAAAATGTTTTCAAGGCCATTTCCCGGGCTGCCCCATACTTCCCGGAGTGGCTCAATTATATTACCTGCGTCATTTTTCAAGGCAGGTGTTCCCGTCGTTCCCCGATAAATGCGTATTGCGCAAAGTAAAGTTCCAGAAGGTGATTGTTCCCGGGTGTGAGGTGACAATTGATATTACGTCCAAAAGCGCTGACGTGTGGGAGTTTTCAATTGCCGGACAAAGCGGTATATGCACATCTGGCGTATGGCAGAGAGGTTAGCTGTGAGAAATTTTATTTTATTGCTGATGCTTTTTTTTACGACGGCTGCATTTGCCGTCGTGCTTCCTTCGCACTGCGAAAGGGCCATGCGCCGTGCGTTTAATGCAAAGGCGTCGTGGGTGATGAGTCGCACTGTGCCAGGTGCGGTTAGGCCGCTCGTTTCAACAGGCGTTGTTTCCTTTGCCGTCAAAAAGGGCATTCGCTGGGAGGTGCGTCATCCGTTTGTCGAGTCGGTGACAATGACTACAAACGAAATGATCTTCGCCGACGAAGATTCAAGGCGCGTCAAGCCGCTTTCACAGTTGCCGCATTATACTGAACTGCAGAATGCGTGCGATTCGTTTTTTTCCGGCGATACCAAAGCGTTTGACGGTATTTTCGACTCGTCAGTGTCAATTACGAGCAATGGTGCGTGGACGGTCACTATGGTGCCTTCGGTCAGCGCCATGCGCAGGCTTATGACGAAGGTCGAGGTTTCCGGCTGCGATACATTGGACCATGCAGTGATTTACACCGGCGACGGCGGCAAATCGTCCATACGCTTTAAGGAGTTACCCGGTGCCGTCCCCACGTTTTGAGTTCTAATATGAAAATCCGCCGTTTAATCCCTGCCGTATTGTCTGTTGCGGCACTTTGTGTTGTTACGGCGGTGGCGTTTGCTCTAAAACCGATCGAATTTAAAAGCTCTCTCTACGACCTTGTAGGTTCTGCAGCAGATTCAATCCCCGTTCAGGTGCGCGATGCAGCCTCTGATGTGGTGCCTGTCCTTATCTCTTCCAAAGACGGCGACAGTGCGTTTGATGCGGCAGAATTCCTTTCAGACAATCTTCCCACCGGCAGGTGCCATCGTGTTCGTTTTCGCATAGACGGCAAAGAATTTGCCGATGTTATCGATTTTTGCTCATCGCATTCCTCAGGGCTTTTGTCTCAATCCGATGCACTTGAGCTTTCTACGGAAGCTTCACGCGCCAAATTTGCGAAGCGGTGCGTAAGAAAGGCGTATTCGCCGCTTGCAACATCGATTTTCCCTCTACAAAAGGATCCGTTTTTTCTTGCAAGCGGCTTTGTGACGTCCCTGGCGGCTGCGCAGAATTCCTTTAAGGCTGAACGAGGCTTTTTGACGGCGCACAAGGATGGTTGCACGCACATACTTCTCGTAATGGAGCTGGAGCCTGCTCTGTCCGGAAATATAGACGCGCTGATCGGGTTTTCGAATGAAATCGAAAAAGTGCTTGCTTCCGTTCGCAGCGAAAAGGTTAATGTTGTTGCATGCGGCACGCCGATGCACAGCGCGTATGCCGCATCAAAATGCAAATTCGAAACAACTGTACTTGGAATAGTTTCGTTTCTTTTTGTGGTCTTTTTGTCGTTTTACATATTCCGCTCGGTCAAATCGTCTCTGCTGTTACTGTTTCTGTTTCTCTTTGCCGGACTCGGCGGTGCGGCGGTTGTTACGGTTTTCTTTTCAAGCGTGCATCTTGTCTCACTCGTTTTTGCGACAACACTGCTCGGTTTTGTAATCGATTATGGGTATCACTGGCTGCTGCACGCGGGAGACGACAAGCGAAAAACATTTAAAGGACTTGTTGTTTCATGTGTGACAACGCTTATCAGTCTATTGCCGCTTGCTTTTTCGTCAATTCCGGTTTTGCGTCAAAGTGCCGTTTTTCTCGGTTCAGGTTTGATTTCTTCTCTTGTGTGTGCAGTTGCGTTCTTTCCGTGCGATGCAGTCGGGAAGGGCCGTGTAAAGACAGCGTTTGCGCAAAGCATTGCGTTTCGAGTGCTTTGTCTCCTGTTTGCTGCTGTCTCGCTTTGCGGGATGCTTGATTTGCATATAGGAACATCGGTTTCATCAATGTATATTCCGCAGGGCGGGCTCGCACGGGCAGAACGCACGCTTGCTGAAATCAATTCGACGTTTGACAGCGACAGGGGCTTTCTTGTAGTGGGAGGGTCCGGTGTTTTGGAGGATCTTCTTCAAAAGGAGGAATCTCTTTCTCTTCCTCCGTCTGTACCCCGTCTTTCACTGTTCATGCCGTCGTTGAAAGTCAGGCGGAATAATTATTCTCTTGTGCGGAAACTCTACTCCGAGCATTCGGCAAAACATTCTAATGCTCTTGGTCTGGACAAAATATCATTACCGCCGCCGCCGGAGCCGTGGGCGTGGGAGGATATTCCTGATGCGATGCGCGGTTTGTTTGTCCGTGACGGCGCCCTTATCGTCTCCTCGGCGCCCAGACCGCATTCGGATCTGCCGTCTGACGTTGTGTTTTGTCAGCCGCGTAACATTCTAAACGGCATATTAAACAATTGGACACGCGAAACATGCGTTAGTCTGGCTGTTGCATTTGCGGCTATGGTATTGCTGCTGATGTCAGTATTTCGCCGTTTTGCGTTTTTAACGGCAATGCCGTCTTTCGCGGCGATAATTTCGGTGCTCGGCATTCTTTCTCTTTCCGGTGTCCAGATTAATCTATTCCATCTCTTGGCGATGTTTCTTCTGGCGGGGATGGGTGTTGACTACGCGGTCTTCGTTCGTTCGTGCAACGAGCGTGCGGCATACAGCGTAACGCTTGCCTTTTTGACAAGCTGGGTCGGGTTTGGCGCGTTGTCGTTTGTTTCATTTCCTGTGGTTTCGGCGTTTGGTCTTTCGCTCGGCATAGGGCTTCCTGTCGCATATAGCGCATCGCTTCTTCTTATCCGCCATGACAAAGTTTCGGAAGTGGGTGCCACTTCATTCGGTCTTGAAGTCATTTGGCTTGTTTATCGGCTGTTCGGTCTTCGTTTTTTGCATTTTGCCGCCGGGATTGTCGGAGTGTTTATGTGGTGTTTTTCACCTGCTGTTCGGCGGGCATCGCCTAAAATTCTGAAGGTTGTCAATTTTACCCGTTCGCTTGCCGATAAGATGGTAGTCATGGCTGATGGTAAAAATCTTCCGATTGTGAAGTTTGATGAGTCAGTTGACGCAAAAAGCTTTCTTGATGAGGTATCAGGTAGGAAGGGCGTTTTTGTACTCTCTTCGCATGTCGGGACTATTGAGGTGCTTTCAGCCTTTGGCGAATGCAACTCCGTGTTCCATGCATGGATGGAGTTTGAGCATACAGGCGTCTTCAACAGGTTCTATATGAAACATCAGCGGAAGGAAAAGGTTGTTATACATCCCATCTCGGAGTTCAGCCCGGGTACGGTGTTTTTTGCAGGAGATTGTCTGGATGGCGGTGATGTCGTTTTGATGGCGGGCGATCGCAGTTTCGGACGCAAGCGTATTGTTTCCGTCGGCGAGAGGAGTGTTGAACTTGCCGAGGGCGTGTTCAGGCTTGCGGCGTCGCTGGAGCATTCTGTATATTTTGTTTCATGCATTTCTACCGGCGGATTGAATTATAAGGTTTTTGTCAAAAAGCTTGAAGGCGGGGCCAGCCAATTGGCTTGCGGCTATGCGGCAGAGCTGCTGCGCCTTGTGGATGCGTATCCGATGCAGAATTATTCGTGGCAAACGGCTTGACACGAGTCTTGTAAAAATCGCGCCGTTTGACAAAGTAAACGAAACTTAGAAAGGGTAAACGAAAAGTTAGTCTGTTATTGAGACTTTAGTTTTCGTTTAGTTTGTCTTTCGGCTTCATCCGGAAAGCTCGTCTCGCCGAACGCGCGAACTCATGAGTTCTTCGCGCACCCCGCGAAGCGGGCGCTATGCGGGGTGCGGCGGAAGCCCGCAAGGGCGGGCGGAGTCGACGCGTTCGGCGAGACGAGCCTCCATAGCGAATCCGCACATTGTCAAACTAAACGCAACACCCTCCCCGGGGAGGGTAGGGAGAGGAGGATTCTCCTATCCATATCAATCAACTTGAATAAAAACTACTTTGACAAGATAAACAAAAATAATAATTGCGTTTACTTTGGCAAGCGACAAAACAAAACGAACTTCAATAAATTTTCAGTAGCAATGAATTTTTTGATACAATAGGTTCAAGCAAACAAAAATGGAGAATTTCTAAGTTTAACCAATAACCATTATTATATAGAATTTTAGCGAACTGCTGAACGACGCCTGACCGGAAATACTACCACACGTTTCCAACGTCAAAAAGCAACTCGGAAGCCCTTATAGGCTTTGCTCTAGATTATTATCAGTAGGACACGCCCGCTATGGGCGCGTTCTCCCGTATATCTAGAGCAGGCCTGTGGTAGGGCTTCCGGTCAGGGCATGGAATCAAAGAGAACGCGCTCTTTTTATTGGTTCTAAACTTCCTTGCCTTAAGCTGCTGTGATGTAGTCGCATCACAGCTATGAAAAAGAATTTAAAAAAAGAAGTTGGTAAGGCGGTAGGTAAGAGTGGTAATGCCGCGAAGAAAAAGGCTGACGAAAAAATAAATCTTGATTCAATACTGTTCAAGTGCCGTGACATATTGCGTGCGGCGCGCAATTCGGGTTCGTTCTTCGAAAAGCGCGATATGATGCTTACGCTCGTGTTCTTGCGCTTTATCGGAGAAAAGTTTGAGGACGGCGTTGAGAAGCTTCGTCAGAATCTTGTTGCTCAGGGCTTAAATCCCGATGATGAGGAAATCTTTTCGGCGTTCTTCGAAGACGCTACCTTTACGGACGGTACGTATAATCTTCCTGTGGAAGCCCGTTGGTCCACCATCATCAATACGCCTGCGCCCGGACTCAACGTGGCGCTTGATACCGCCCTTCACAGCATTGCTGCGAGTAGTAAGCAACTCAAGGGATGCTTTGTCGAGGGCACCTTTACCACGCGCAATCTTGCGCCCAATGATATCAAAAAGATCGTGGATGAGG
>JAZOTG010000010.1:0-1645 GCA_045657505.1 Kiritimatiellia bacterium
TGATGAATCGCGGCGCCCTTGCCGAACTGCTGGCGGGACTGGAACTTGTCAAGGCGTTTGAACCGTCATACCCTGCGGAACTTTATTATTGGCAGCGCGAAAAACGCGGCGCGCAGGCAGAGGTGGATTACGTGGTGCAGAAGGGCGGAGATATTGTTGCGATTGAAGTGAAGTCCGGGGTAAAAGGATCGATGCGCAGTCTGGATGTCTTTATGGGCGAGCATCCTCATGCCAAAGGAATGCGAACTTCGGCGGAAAACTTCGGCCAGGTGGGAAATGTTGATATAGCGCCGATTTATGCGCTCGGACAAATCTGGTGCGGCGGAAATGCGGCGCGTTGAAGACAACGCGTGCGACCAATGGTTTGCTGGAAAAAGGACACCCGCAAGAACTAATGCCCTTGCGAGTGCCGCTTTACAGAAAACAAAGAAAGTATCAAACGCTAAGCTGCGAAGAATCCTTCTCTATCTTTTTGGGATCAAAGCCCATTTTAATCAAGTCAACGTCTCCAATCGTAATCGGTTTTGCCGTCTTCCATCCGCCACGTGTGAAGTCGGGCAGATCTACGCGCACACCGCCTTTTTTATCCGATTCTGCCGAACACGGAACGATCGCGCTCCAAGAGGCAAGATCATATACGTCCATATCAAGCGGCAAGCCGTTCTGCATGCAGTAGATCCAGCGAAGATCCATGATGAAATCCATTCCGCCGTGACCTCCATAAGCCTTTGCAACTTTTCCTGTATTCTTCCAAAGAGGGTGTTTATATTTCTCACGGATTTCTTCAAACTGCTTATCGGAAAACCATGAGGCGTGTTCGCCAGGTGTTTTTGTAAGAGCAAGACGCGGCGGATAATCATAGAAACAACCCTTCGTTCCTTGAATAAGGTTGATGCGACTGTATGGACGCGGGGTCGACATGTCAACCTGCATCATAATCGTGCGCCCTTTGGCAGTCTTGATAATGGAGGTATTCATATCCCCAGTAAGCCAATTAAGGCGATTCTGCCAATCTTCAGGTTTATATTTAGCTTTAGCAAATTCACCGTGCGCCGCGGAAAGAGAAGACATCGAAACGATTGACTCCATGCAGTCGCCACGATTCATATCCATGTACATACAGATCGGCCCAAGCGCATGTGTCGGATACGTATTCCCAAATCGGTGTACCGTCCCGCCGTTAAAGTACGCTCTGTTGCGGAAGTTATTTTCAAGATGTCTATATACAAGGTTATGGATATAACCGCCTTCTGCGTGAGTAAGCGTTCCTAGAAGCCCCTTATGAACAAGCTCCCAGGCAAGCATTTCCATTTCGCCATAACAGCAGTTCTCAAGCATCATGCAGTGACGGCGATACTTTTCAGCTGTTTCAATAATCTCCCAACATTCTTCAACTTCTTGTGCTCCAGGCACTTCGGTAAGAACGTGCTTTCCGGCGCGCAAAGCATAAAGCTCCATTTCAACGTGCAGCTGAGCGGGAGTTGCGATATAAACAACCTCAACATCGGGATCATCACATAACCCCTTCCAACTATCATCTTTGCCCTTGTATTCATGCATCGCTCCTGGCTTTTTATTTTCTTTAAGCCACTTTTTATTGAGTTCAACTTGCTCAGGGCGAAGATCGCACAATGCCATAACCTCT
>JAZOTG010000011.1:0-2856 GCA_045657505.1 Kiritimatiellia bacterium
CCTCGCTTTTATCTCGATATACGTTGCAATTCTCTTAAATTTTCAACTTCCAGTTTTCAAAGATCATCGCCACCCTTTCGGGCGAACGAGTGCATAGTTTATCAAATTACTTTTCACCGCGCAAGGGGGTATTTGAAAAAATTTTTATTGGCCGGTCATTCACACATTTCCCGCGTCAGATTTACTATGCGGCTGCAGGGGAATATGTCTATTTCTCAACGTGCGGCCACCCCTCATCATCCCAAAGAAGCTTTCCTATAAGCATAATACGCTCCTTCGGCCTCTCGCCAGCAAGATGACAATGGTAAGGAATATAATCACACCCGCCTATAGTAAAAATATCACCGTTGTGCCCGGGACCAAAGAGTCTGTCGCCTTTACGGGAAACATGGACGGCCGTTGCAAAACCCTCCTTCATCAAACGGCCTTTACGGTCACGGAACGGCCCCGACAATGTCCTCGCTCTGCCGACAACAATGCCGTATGTGTGATCCATATACCATCCCTTGCTTGCAAAAAGATACCACCAGCCGTTCCGCCATTTCAGCGACGCACCTTCGAACACCTTCTCTCGGGAGCGGCTGTGAGTGTCGGTGAGTCCCGCGATATGCTCGTACTTCGCTCCTTCAGCAACCGATTTGCCGTCGTCCGAAAGTTTAATCCTATGCATTTTGCCTGTTGAACCAAAAAACATCCACAACTCGCCGCTTTCCAAATCCCTTACGATTTCCGGATCGATAGTATCTTTGATGCCGGTATCTCCGCTCCTTGTTATAATGCGCCCGTCAACGAACGGACCCTCGGGATCCTTTGACGAATATACAGCGATTGCGCTGTCCCTGGCACTGTTGACGAGCGAAACATACATCAAATACTCATCGCCTATTTTAAACGCCTCGGGAGCCCATATCCACTTCCAGTTTTTTCTTATGCGCTCATATTCACCATCCGAAAAAATCCTCCTGCCGGTATCTTCCCAGCAGAAGAAATCTCTGCTCTTGAGAATTTTCTGTGACGTTGCCGCGGCTCTAAATGTGCCATCCGGCGCCTGCCAGACTGTCGGATCGGGGAAATCGCGCGGCCAGGCAAGCGTCTGCCTGCCGTAAACCTCCGTTTGAACCTTACCTGTCGGGCGCGCCGCCTCGCCCGCGCCCGATGCTTCTGCCGCATCAGCAGCCGTCAAGGCTGATGTAAGCGCAGCAAACAGCCATGCAAACGCAATTCGCACACAAATATTCATGCTGCAGATGCCAAGCTGAAAACTACAAGTGCGCACAGAATGGAAGCAATACGGTTTTGCCGTCATTCATATGCGCACCCAGGGTTTGCAAACGCCGTCTCAAAATTATTTGCCTGCGGCGGCAACACCTCCGCCAAGCGCCTTGTAAAGTGAAATCAGGTTTGATGTTATTGCGCCGCGCGAAAGGACAAGCGCCTCTTCAAGCGAGAGAAGCGAGCGCTGCGCATCGATTACGGCGGTGAAATCCTTCAATCCGTTCTTGTTCAGGTCGTTTGAAATGGCCACGGCGTCCTGCGCAGCTTTTACGGCTGCTTCAAGCGCTTCATAACGATGGTATTCGCGAGTATAATTTGCGTATGCATCGCGAACCTCTTCATATGCCTTTTGCGTAACAAGCTCGTAGTTAAGGCATGCCTCACGCGTGCGGGCTTCTTCGATTTTCACATTGGCGTATATACGCCCGCCTTGAAATATCGGCCAGCTTATTGACGGGCCGAATGAACTGTACAGAGAATCGTCCTTGAAAAACTTATCGGCCTTCAACGATTCGAGCCCGAGAGACCCGTTAATATACAGCTTTGGATACCAGAACGACTTGGCCACGCCAATACGCGCAGACTGCGCGGCAAGAAGACGCTCTGCGGCGCGGACGTCGGGGCGGCTGCGGATCAAATCGAGAGGGATGCTCTCCAAGCGACCCGCCGGAACAAGCCAATCGCGCTGAGGGCACTCCTTCAGCCCGCTGTGAACAGTTCCAGGCATTGCCCCCGTGAGAATGGCAATGGCATTCAACAGCTTTTCCTCTTGCACAAGAAGCGGAGGGATTGCGGCCCGAGCCTGCTCGACTATGTACTTTGACTGGCTGACCGAAAGCTCATCGCCGATGCCCGAGTCGAGCCTGGACTTGACGATGTCGTATGTCTGCGTCTGAAGCGCCAGGTTGGCTCTCGCAACAGCGATACGCTGCTGCGTCGTCCTGAGCTCAATATATTTGCTGCCCACCTCGGCGGTAAGCGTCACCCACGCATCATTCAAGACGAAGCCGGAAGCCTCGAGCGACGCCTCTGCAGATTCGCTCGCACGGCGACTGCCTCCGAATATGTCAATTTCCCAGGCGGCATCAAAGCCGGCAGAAAAGACGTCTTGGTGCAGCTTGCGCCCGCTCGTGGTGTTAGCCCGCCTGTCGGAATGAACGGCCGCGGCGCCGACTCCCACCTGCGGCATGAAGGCAGCATACGAGCCCATCAGCTCCCACCTGCTTGCAATAAGCCTCTCGCGAGCCATTTTAAACGACACGTTGTTGGAAACGGCCGTATCGACAAGCGAGACGAGGGTATTGTCGTTGAAGCGCGTCCACCACTTTGTAAGATCGTCAGCCTTGATGACATAACGCGTATCGTTGGTGGTGCTGCCTGCCACACCGCCGTCGGGCAAGACCGTATCGGGCAGATTGACTTCGGGCTTGTTGTAGTCGGGGCCTATCGAAGGCAGAGAAGAACAGCCTGCTACAAGTAACAAGCCAAGTACAGGATTGATTTTCATGAGTCAGCGCGCTCCTTGATTTTGCGATTGCGAGCAGATTTTGCGGAAAGATAAGAGAAGAACCTCTTTATTCT
>JAZOTG010000012.1:0-2965 GCA_045657505.1 Kiritimatiellia bacterium
GTTGCAAAGCATAATGAGTTTGAACGTCTTCATCGCCTCGGACGTAAAAACCCCGGGATCATCGGTGACAAGGCACGAAAGGCCGTTTGCGGTGAAATAGCGCCTCACCTCCTCCGCACCTTGTTCGGTGGAATTATGATGATACGCTTTTGACCATGGGGCTGTTCCGCTTTTGGCGACTTCACCTGTCTTATTATTCTTTACATACTGCCACCGGGTGTACACAAGCACGTCAACGGGCTTGAACTCTGCCGCAAATATTGCACCGGCTGCGAACAGCGACATGAAAATGATTCCCATTTTCATGACCTTACCCCCTTGCTAAGCCTTTCATAAGCACGCTTTGCCCCGTATGGCGCTCGTTCGGTGCGCTCAAGCATGGCATCAGCCCCGGCATCATCGACAAAACGCTCCTTCTGCCAATCCCACTCGAGTTTCCTGCCAAGCTTCATGCCTATCCACGCGAGGAGACACGCACTACAGGAGCGGTGCGCCGTTTCCGCCGGAACAACGCTTGGCGCATTGGTCTTGATCGAATCGATAAAATTCTGATGATGACCGGAAGGGTCCCTGACTAAATGCGGATACAGGGGCTCGACAGGCGAACCAGAGATGAGAATCGGGTCGCTCGCGTCAAGCGCCTTCAACATCATGCCGTTCATCACCGGATCGGAAGCCGTTGCCTTGGCAGCTCCACGGCTGACGAATATCCAGCCCTTTTCGCCGATAAAACGCACTCCGTTCGGATAGTTGTTCCATACTCTGACCGGCGTACCGTCAGGATACGTAAGCGTAATGTCATATTCGCCGTGCACATCCCAAAGACCGCCTGTATGGAACTTACCCTTCCCTTCTATGTACTTCGCGCCGATAGACTCCCAGCCCATCGCCCAATGAACGATATCAAGATGGTGCGAACCCCAGCCCGTAATCATGCCGGCGCCGAATTGTTCGCAGCGAAGCCAGCCAGGACGTGAAAAGCACGCCTTTCTTATGTCGGCATTCTGACTGTGGACGCGATCCTCCGTATAGAATACGTTCGGAGTCGACCCGAGCCAGAAGTCATAATCCAGATTGGACGGAACTGGCATCTGCACCGTCGAGCCGCCAGACGGATCTCCCGGCAGACCAACCTCTATAGACTTAATCTTTCCCAAGCGCCCTTCGCGCACGAATGCACAGGCCTTGTGGAAATGACTCCACGACCGCTGCTGCGAACCGAGCAGAAATGTGCGGCCGGTCTCCTTTATGGCATTGGAAAAATACCGCCCCTCTGCTATTGTCAGCGATGCGGGCTTCTGCATATAAACATGCTTGCCGGCAAAAGCCGCCTCAATCGCAATCTGCGCATGCCAATGATCGGGCGTTGAAATCGAAACCGCATCAATATCATCACGAGAGATGATATCATGAAAATCCCTCGCTGCGAAAATGGAATCCGCCGACGACATGTTCTGCCTCTTCGCAATAAAATTGCGAAGATACTCCAACCGACGGGCGTCCAAATCGCAGGCGGCAGAAACCCTTGCGCCATTAGCCCGCAAAAACCCGGGCACATCCATGCTAAGCCCAATACGCCCGCATCCTATCTGCGCCACATTAATAGTATTACTCGGAGAATTCGCACCAAGAACCGAAGCCGGTATTATCGAAGGGAATGTCAAAACCGAGACTGAAGATACCGCCTTGCGCATAAAATCTCTTCTGTTCATTTTTGTCTGCATAGCATTATTACTCCATGATCCTGAAATGGAACAAGCGTTTGCGCCCCACCAACAACACACACATTCAACAGTATAGAAGGATTATATCACATCCAAATATTTTCCGTCAAAATTTACGAACGCTCAAAAAACTTCTGTGCTCAAGAAGCTCTTACCCTTTTAACGGATATTTCAAAATCAAATTTCGCTCTCTCGTGATTAATATCAGCCCATGCTTGGTCGGGATATCTTTCGTAAACTATCCTGCCGTCAACTATCGTCATAAGGACATCGCTCGCGTGGGCGCTATGAACAATAAGATTCGCCGCGTCAATGCACGGATTTAAATGAACTTTATCAAGCGCAACTATGCAAAGATCAGCCGCTTTACCCGGCGCGATTTCGCCAGTATCAGAGCGGGCAAGTGCCCGCGCTCCATTTACCGTCGCTATTTCGATGATCTCCCAAGGCGATAAAACCGTTGGATCAAGGTTGACACCTTTATGAATAAGCGATGTTAAATGCATCTCCTCAAACATATCAAGATTATCGTTCGATGCCGGGCCATCAGTGCCGAGTGCGACATTGACTCCAAGCTCCATAGCGCGGCAAAGACGCGCAAAACCGCTGCCTAATTTCATGTTACTCGTGGGATTATGAACAAGGCTTACATTACGCTCGGCCATAATCTTAAAGTCGTCATCAGTGCACCATACGCAATGCGCCGCATAGCCACCGTAATCTAAAAGTCCCGTATCTGCCAAATATGCTATTGGCGTTTTGCCGTGGCGCGCTATACACTCCTGGTGTTCGCGCTTCGTTTCTGAAACATGAGCATTTAAGGGACGCTTAAATTCGCGGTTAGCCGCTGCTAAAGCACGGCAAAACCTCTCATTTGTAAGATATTCAGAATGAATGCAAATATCGGCTACAAGACGATTGTTAAAATCTTTGAAGCTTCTTGCAAAATCTATACACTCTTCCAATCGACCTTTAGGCGTACCATCACCAAAAGCGAGACCGGGGCGGCAGACGTTACCTTTAATGCCCGTCTCGGCGAGCGCGGCAGCACCTGCGAGTGAATGCTCATACATATCGGCCACACAGGTAACTCCGCCCGCCAGCAGTTCCATTGCGCCCCAAGTCATTCCTGCGGCTACATCTTCGTCTGTTAATTTAGCCTCAATAGGGAATATCGACTCGTTAAGCCATCTGTTAAGCGGCAGTAAGTCGGATCGTAGCCATGTCGTTCTGTGAGCCAA
>JAZOTG010000013.1:0-1631 GCA_045657505.1 Kiritimatiellia bacterium
TGGTATTCTTCTCGCGTGGATCTCCAGAAGCGTATTGAATTTGAAGACCAAGCTCAATGTATGACTTGCGGAGAGCCTCTAAATGGGTATCAATTGCAGGCTCATCGCCGTCAGAGATCAAAAAGTTACGCAAAGAGGGTAACTTATCAAGGATTAAAACATCTGAATTCATTGCGGTTATGGATTTTATGGTTATGGATTATTCAAATGATTCGTATTCCTCTTTGGGCAGGAAGTCCTCTACATGGAATTGATATGGACGGCACTGCTTGCCTCGTTCGGGAATGCGCAATTCGCCATCGTAGATAAAAGGCATTTGGTATTTGCCGCTTTCCATTTTCACTACATTGGGCATGTTGTTGAGAAAATCTATAATCTTAAGCTCATCACAGCCTTTATAATGGAAATATGCCGCGTCAAAGTACAATACTCGCTTGCGGGTGGCAGCGAACATTTTCTCCAATAAGTGTCGGACATGCTTTTCAATATCGGTCATTACATCATAGGTAACTTTCAATTCGATATTCATCTTATCGATCTTGGCTTGGAGAATGACATCGCCAGCAGGAGTACTGTTGATGAGGTAGGAACTGCACACGGTGTCGAGGGCGGGGATTTGATTGGTGACCTCTTGGAGGATGTTCTTCACCTGGCTATAGGTGATGCCTTGGAAATCGGTTTTCATAGCGCACCTCCTATCTTCATTACTGAAAAACCAACGATCATTGGAGGAGTATCTTCTCCAGCTCCAATTGAGAAAGTGTAGTTTAAGGTGTTTTCGTCGTTTTCTGCACTACCGATTACGCTTGCAGATGGAATTGAGTTCGCCATAGATAAAAACAAATTGCGAACATCTTCAGCACTCATTTGCTGACATTGGAATGATTGTAAATCAGACATAACTGTTAATTATTTGGACATTAAACAAAAAACCGAATACTACCCGTTGTCCAAAACCATTAACAGAAGGTTCGCTAAGCCATTACAGCTGTCGCACGGGGTATTCGGTATATACCTATTATTACTCACCAGCCAATAAAAAAGCCGCCGATTTAGGCAGCAAATTCCTGACTGCCTTCTGTTATTTTAATTTTGGACGGTGCAAAGGTAGTGCTTTTTTTTGGATTGACCAAATAAAAAGCAAACTTTTTGCAGAAAAAGGGTGTTTTTGTTTTCAAAAGTGCAACTTTTACCATAGTGAAGTGCAACCTTACTATAGTGAAGTGCAACTTTACTGTGGTAATAATAGAGCAACTTTAGCATTGCTAACTGATTGATACCACCGACTTTTAGGGCATAAAAATCGGCAAAAAAAGTAGCAAAATACAGAAATTTCCATAGATTGAAATTTATTTTGCCTGAAAATAAGAGGGTTACAGGGAGAAAAAACGAATTTTTCTCCTTGTTTCACGAAGTTGACCCCCCGCCCTGCCTGCAATCGAGCGCGAACTTCGCCCTATATTTTGTGCGGAATATGCAGCGAATACACGGAGCGAAAGCAAGAGTCTCCTTTGGCATAGAGGGCGGACGAATGAGGCAAGGGTCTCCTATGAATTAGGCAACCATTAGACACCCCATAAGACCACCCGCAGGGCGGGCGGTAGTGAGCATAGATGGAGTAAGGCAGGGAG
>JAZOTG010000014.1:0-11129 GCA_045657505.1 Kiritimatiellia bacterium
GAGCCTCTCAAAGAGCTTTGCGAAAGCGGCCGCGTAGACGAAGTCATCGCAATCGGTCCGCCTGTAATGATGAAATTCTGCTCGCTCACAACAAAACCGTACGGAGTAAAAACCACCGTTTCGCTCAACACTGTCATGATCGACGGCACGGGAATGTGCGGCGGATGCCGGGTCTCCGTAGGCGGCGAAACCAAATTCGTATGCGTGGACGGGCCCGAATTTGACGGGCATCTCGTTGACTGGGAGCTTATGATGCGCCGCATGAATGCATACAAGCCCCATGAGGCGGCGGCACGTGAGCACACATGCAATCTTTTCAAGGGAATCGAGTAAAGATGACGGCTAAAGAAAGAATGGCAATTCCTGTTCAGGCGATGCCCGAACAGGACCCCGTATCGAGAGCGCGCAACATGAACGAGGTCGCCCTCGGCTATACGCCTGAAATGGCGCAAACCGAAGCCTCCCGCTGCATGCAATGCCCTACTAAGCCATGCATGAAAGGATGCCCTGTCGCAATTGACATACCTGCATTTCTTGCAAAGGCCGCCGAAGGCGACTTTGAAGCTGCGCTTGCAATCATACGCAAAACATCTCTGCTGCCCGCCGTATGCGGGCGTGTATGCCCGCAAGAGAAGCAGTGCCAGAAATTCTGCACCATGGGCAAGGTTTTGGGCGACATCGACAAGGCCGTCGCAATAGGCCGCGTCGAACGCTTCTGCGCCGATCTCGCCCGCGAAAAAGCCGCGCAAAAAACCACCTCCGGCGACTGCAGCCAGGCGGTGCCCCGCTCCGGCAAACGCGTTGCCGTGATCGGCTCGGGGCCTGCTTCTATCACATGCGCCGCCGATTGCGCGAGAGCAGGTCACGATGTAACAATGTTTGAAGCCTTTCACAAGGCCGGCGGCGTGCTTGTTTACGGCATCCCCGAGTTCCGCCTTCCAAAGGCAATTGTCCAAAGCGAAATAGACTCGCTGAAAACCCTCGGCGTGAAACTCGAACTTAACTATGTGGTCGGGCGCACGCGAAAGCTCAAGGATCTGATCGACAAGGACGGCTTTGATGCCGTATTTGTAGGCACCGGCGCAGGTCTGCCGAAATTCATGGGCATCGACGGCGAGAATCTTGTCGGCGTATTCAGCGCAAACGAGTACCTCACCCGCGCCAACCTGATGAAAGCGTACGATGAAGCCGGTCATGACACGCCCTTCTGGCACGGCAAACGCGTCGCTGTGCTCGGCGGCGGCAACGTTGCCATGGATGCAAGCCGCATGGCGCTCAGGCTCGGCGCCGAAAAAGTCTATCTTATATACCGCCGCAGCGAGGCCGAAATGCCGGCGCGCAAAGAGGAAGTCCATCACGCGAAGCAGGAAGGCGTGGAGTTTCTCACTCTTCAAAACGCAAAACGCATACTCGGCGATGAGAACGGCCGGGTTTCGGGTCTTGAATGCCTCAAGTACGAGCTTGGCAACGAAGATGCATCCGGACGCCGCAGCCCCGTTGCAATCGAAGGCAGCGAATTCATACTTGACATCGATACCGTGGTTGTAGCGGTCGGCAACGCGTCAAATCCGCTAATACCCGCTACGACAGGCGGGCTCGAAATTGACAAGCGCGGAAACATTGTCGTAAACCCCGAAACAAACATGACGTCTATTCCGGGTGTGTTCGCCGGCGGCGACATTGTGCTCGGTGCAGCAACGGTCATCCTTGCCATGGGCGAGGGCCGCAGAGCTGCATCAGGAATAAACAGTTACCTTAATAGAGGTTGACTTTTGTTTTAAGGTACTCGTCCTGCTCGTCTATCCAGCCTTGGAACATCGAGCTGAGATCGCCGCTCCTTAACGTGTCGTGGATCTCCGAGGAGCCGAAGAGTTTGTCCATCCACTCTCTTTTGGCTCCTATGCAGACTTTTTCGCCGTACCTCTGAATCAATGCCGTAAAGATAAGGACGCTCGCCGTCACGGGATAATAGCCTATCGGACGGGAAACGGAAAAGAGAATGCCGTTCAGATTAAATCCGGCATAATGACCGCCGTTGGGGCTGTATCTATAGGGGCGCATTTCAATGCCGCAGGTTTCAAGCGGCGAAGCAAGCTCCTTCATCAGCGACACCGCGTTTATCCACGGCGCGCCTATAACGCGAAACGCCAGCGGGCCGTCCCTGTCGCAGTCGATCGCAGGATAGGCCTCTGTAAAAACCGTCATTGGATAAGCCACGGCCGAATCCCAGCTGCGGATAGCCGGACTAGGAGGAATGAAGTTAGGCCATGGATGATGCGTGAAATGCGACCACCCCTTCAACTTGACGACTTCGAGGTTAAGATTGAGCCCCTCGGCCTGGCAAATCCAAATCGCACACTCGCCGGGAGTCATGCCATGGCAAAACGGCACATTCACGGGAGCGACGAAACTCGCAAACTCGGGCTTGCGCATCGGCCCGTCAAGGATATTGCCCATGGGAATCTGGCGGTCGAGCACCGTAACCGGAATACCCATCTCGGAACAGGCCTCAAGAGTATTCTTAAGCGTCGCCAGATATGTATAACACCTGACACCGATATCGCAAAGGTCTATCACCATACGCCCTATGCCTTCAAGCATTTCAGGCGCGGGCTTGCGGTATTCGCCATAAAGAGAATGTATGGGGAGGTTCCAGAATGGATGCCATGCGCTCGATGTTTTTTCACCGGCGGCGGCGGCACCGAAAAAACCGTGTTCCGCCGAGAACAGAGCCTTGACACGGCCGGGGAAGGCTTTAACAAGCCTCCGCGTTGTGCTCGTCGCCTGCATCGTCAACAAGCCGATCGGCTCGTTAGACTTGCGTAATGAAGCGCATAACCCATCATAATTAACCATACGCAACCTCCATCTGTAATATCACTTTTCCAGCCGTACCCGCAACGAACCGATGCTCGAAGCCGTATTGACAATGGACGGATCGCCGTCTCGAGCGACTAACTCGTCGCTCGCTGTTGAATGCAGCCAAACGCCTGATGATGCCGCGACAAAGGGATCGCCCTTCAAATACGCCCAGCGCGCACCGATTACGCCCGCAAGCAGATCGCCCATTCCGCCAAGCGCCATAAACGGATTGCCGGTCGTGTTCTCATAAACACGCTGCGAATCGGACGAAACGACGAGCGTGCGATCGCCTTTAAGAACCACGGTGGCGCCGTACCTGTCGGCGATGGCCTTTGCCGCCTCCAGCCGGTTCGAGAGCACGCGCTCCAAATCCCACCCGAGCAGTCTTGAAGCCTCGCCCTCGTGCGGAGTAAGCACAAGCTCCTGACCGGAGGCCGGATCGTACCCATCGCTCTTGCCGTACCAGTCGGCAAGAACGGCAAGCGCGTCCGCGTCGAGAACAAAGCGCCCGCTGCTGCCCGAAAGCAATCTGGTGACGAGCAGAATGGAATTGACCGTGCGCCCCAGGCCCATGCCTGCCACCACAACATCGGCCTTGGGCGGCACGCACGTTGCAATCAGTTTGGTAAAAGTGGCCTCCGGCACAAGCGAACCCGCCGCTATGCGTGAAGCGTCAGGCACGACAAGCTGCACCAAGCCGGCCCCCGCAGCGCGCGCGCCAAGGGCGGCAATCACAGGCGCATGGAGATAATGACCGCAACCACCGACAATCGTGACAGTTCCGACCGAACGTTTATTAGAGTTTTTTGACCGCGCCGGGAAAGCGCTTTTTATTTGATCTGGCAGATTAAAATTCATACTCTGCCATTATAACAAAAAAATCAGAATTTTACACGACAATAAATGCCGCTTGGACACGGCAGACCTTTGCCCTCAAGCAGCATTTCACCCGAATCAAGAGACGCAGCAGGAAACATCTGGCCGAGAATGTTCCGAGCCACCGTACACGAAAGACCTGGTGTATGCGATGAAAACAGAACAAACGACGGCCTGTCGGAAAGAAGATCTTTTACAAGCGAAAGCGTATCCTTGAGATCGCGCTCTATCTTATACATTTCGCCGGATGCTCCGCGCCCGAATGTGGGCGGGTCGAGAATTATCGCGTCGTAGCGCCTGCCGCGCCTTAATTCGCGCTTCATGAACTTGTGGGCGTCATCGGTTATCCAGCGGACCGGCGACGACGACAGCGAATTTAGCGCGGCGTTTTCGCGAGCCCACTCCACCATGCCGCGTGAAGCGTCGAGATGACAAACCTCTGCGCCGCCGAGAGCAGCGGCCATCGTCGGGCCGCCCGAATACGCGAAAAGATTGAGTACGGATATTTTATGGCCGCGCGCGGCAATCGCCTCGGACACGGTGGAACGTATCCACTTCCACTGGGCGCGCTGCTCCGGAAAAATGCCAAGATGCCCGAAGTCGGTGCCGCCAAGCTTAAAGCGTATGCCGGCAGTCCCGATGTTCCACTGCTTCGGAAGATTCACGCGACCGTGCCAGCGGTTGCCGTCCTCGCGGTCGAACGAAGCGTCCGCGCGCGCCCACTCAGAAACGGACAGCGAGGGGCGCCACATTGCCTGCGAACACGGACGCGCGAGAATATACCTGCCGAATCGCTCCAGTTTGCGCGAATCGCCAGAATCAAGAAGTTCGTAATCTTCCGTCATTTCCGTTTCTTCATTACCTTGTCAAAATCGACTTCAACTTTACCCGCGGGAAGGAACCCGTCATTCTTGACGGCGTTTTCAAACTCCTCCACCTTGTCAGGATCGTACCACCAGTAGGCAAGCACATCTTCCTCGTCGTTGTATTTCGACAAAACCGTATCGGGCATGCCAAACTTGTTCCAGAAGACAAGTCTCTTCGCGCCTATATTCCACAGGAATGCGTACGGATGCTGCTCCGTCACCAGCTTGTCGATTTCGCGATAGACGGCATTACGCTCCTCAAACGTCGTCAGCAGCTTCTCCTTGGCGAGAAGCTCATCGACCTTGGCGGACTTGAAACCGGCAAAATTATTGCTCTGCTTGCGGTCGGCCTCGGAAGAACGCCAAATGAGTTCGGGATTGCGAAACACGGAAGCGCTCATCGACGACCATGTCATCTGGAAATTGAATTCGTCCATGTCCTTCATCCAGTTGGCGAAATCCTTGCGGATGATGGACATTTCAATCCCAAGATCCTTGAGCGCGGCGTTGAAGTGCACGAGAAACTTGTCGTCGCCGGCATTGCGCGAGAGGAAATTGAACTTGAAGGGCCGCCCGTCTTTTTCAAGGACTCCGGTAACCGGGTTTTTCTTGAAGCCCGCCTCGGCCAGCAAGGCCGCGGCGCCTTTGGGGTCGAAAAGGACCTTTTCGTTTTTGGACGGATGCTCCTCATTGTACAAGTCGCTGAAAAACGAGAACTGCATAAAGTACGCATTGTACATCATTGTCCTGTTCATCATGACGCGGTCTATCAATTTCGCCATAGCCTTGCGCACTCTGACGTCGTCGAACGGGAAGGAGCGCATATTCATCACAAAGCCCTGATAGCCCACAGGCTCATGATTGGAAACGTAACGCTTTACGATCCAGTTGCGGTCGAACGCCTTGCCCTTGGAGCCCTTTGCCCAGAGGCGCGCCGAATAGACGGGGTACACATCGAGAGAACGTTTTTTCAATGCGGCAAAACCATTCTCGTTGTTAATGAAATAGCGCAGCAAAAGCTTGTCGAAATTATACAGGTATTTGCATGACGGCGAATCGGCCTTCCACCAGGTCTTAACCCGCGAATACTCAGTCTCGACCTGCTCCTCGATGCGCGAAACATAATACGGGCCGCCCACCGGAGCATTCAGAAAATCAAGTTTGTTGAAGTCCTGATTTTCAAAAGCGTGCTTGGGCAGAATCCAAAATGTGCCGCAATTGATAAGATCGCGCCAATTGCGCGTCGAGCCGCCGCGCTTCCTGAAGCGAATCTCGAGCGGACGCTCCTTGTGCGCATCCAGAATAACGGGGCTTTCGAAGTCTCCAAGTATCGTCTTCCATGGGCCGCTGTCGCTTTTGGGACTGACGACAGTGTCGAAAGTCCACTTCACATCGTGCGCCGAAACGGGCGTGCCGTCGGACCATTTGGCGTTCTCATCAATCACAAACACAAATTCACGACCGCAATCCGACACGCCCCACCTTTTGGCCACGTACGGGACAAACTCCTTGGTATAGGAATCGGTGGAAATCAACTGGGCGAACATCAATGAAAACATCATCGACGTGTATGTATTGTTGTCGGTGTATGCGTTAAGGCTCTTTGGCGCGCTCGCGCCGTAAAAACGGAGCACTCCGCCTTTTTTCGCATGAACCGAAGCGACGGGATCGGGAGATTCGACCCAATCCGCCGCAGGGTGCCAGGTCATCGCAGATAATATCAACGCAGCAAGAAACATTAAAGCACTCCTTTCAAACGCTCGATTGCCTCAAGAACATTCTCACGTGAATTAAAAGACGAAATACGTATATAACCTTCGCCAGCGGCGCCGAAGCCGGCTCCTGGCGTCGTGACAATATTGGCATGCTTCAGAATTTTATCAAACGTCTCCCAGCTGCCGCCCTTGGCGTCAACCCAGAGATACGGAGAATCGACTGCACCGGCAACCCTATACCCGAGAGACTCGACAGCCTCTTTCATGAGACGGCCGTTTTCGAGATAGAAATCGATCGTCTTGCGGCACTGCTCACGCCCCTCCTGCGAATACACCGCCTCGGCGCCCCTTTGCGTAATATAGCTTGCGCCGTTGAATTTCGTTGTCTGCCTGCGCATCCACATTGGACGCAGCGGGACCTGCGAACCGTCGGCGGCGTATGCCATGAGATCCTTTGGCACAACAGTATAGCCGCAGCGTATGCCCGTAAAGCCGGCCGTCTTTGAAAAACTGCGAAATTCTACAGCACAGGTCCTTGCGCCCTTGCATTCATAAATGGAATGGGGAATACCGGGCGTACGGATGAACGCCTCGTACGCGGCATCAAAAAGAATGAGAGCCTTGCTGTCATTGGCCCAATCGACCCACTGCTGAAGCTGCTCGAGAGTTGCAACCGCGCCTGTCGGATTGTTGGGATAGCAAAGATATACAATGTCGCACCCGGACGCAAACTTGGGCGACGGAACGAACCCGTTAGCGGCGTTGCACTCAAGGTATGTCAAATTCTCATAGCGCCCGTCGAGGCTCGCACCAGTGCGCCCCGCCATGACGTTGGTATCGACATATACAGGATAGACCGGATCGCCGACAGCTATCTTAACATCGGCGCCGAACAGCTCCTGAATGTTTCCGCAGTCGCACTTTGCACCGTCGGAAATGAAAATCTCATCGGATTGTATGTCTACGCCGCGGTCCTGAAAATCGATTTTGGCGGCCTTGTCGCGCAAAAAGGCGTAGCCCTGCTCCGGACCGTACCCGTGAAATGTGCTGCGCGCGGCCTCGTCGTCAATCGCCTTGTGCATCGCTTCCACAACGGCGGGAGCGAGAGGCTCCGTTACATCGCCGATTCCAAGACGTATGATTTTCGCGTCGGGATTGGCCGACTGATGAGCCTGAACGCGGTGGGCGATCTCGGTGAAAAGATAATTAGCGCATATCTTTGAATAGTTTTCGTTCACATGAAGCATATTGCAAACTCCTTTGTTGTCAATCATGGTTTTTAAGTTTCGGCATAAATCCATCGAGCGCTGCAAGCGCAACGAAAAACAGCGTCAACACGGCGGGGCTGCGCAGCGGACAATCGGCAAGCGAATGAAACAGTGTAGAGACGAGCGCGGCAAGAATGCAGAACACCGGGGACGGCAGCGAAAACACCGCCACCGGGCGCGGCGGCCTCTTTTTGCCCTTCATAAACGAAGCGGCAACAACCAGTTTGCGCCAAACACGTACGATCGGCGCGACAAGAAGCACTACCATAGCCGCCAGAAGGCCAAACCCGACGGTACCGTGCTCTGCAAGAAACTGCAGGAAGTCGTTGTGAACGTTAATGCCGCCGATTTTTTGAAGCTCGTCGAACTCCTCGTCTGTCATCTTGGGGATGCACAGATGCTTATACCCCCAGCCCCCGCATCCAAAAAGAATGTTGTCGAGCCATATTTGGGTTGCGACGCGAACGTGATACTGCCCCTTGCCCGCAGCGCGCTCAAGCATCGCATTTGCGCTCAAGGTTGAAATCTCCTTGTTGAATTCATCGCGGAAACCGCCTGTCTGCATTAATGACTCGCGGGCGGCAAAGAAGACGTAAAAAGACGTCGCGATAATGATTATTGCAATAAAATTCACAGCAATCGCCTTGACCCGCCTTATGTTGCTCATGCGCGAGAGGAAGCTGATAAAAGTGTGCACGAAGAATACCAGTGCAAGAAATGAAGCCAGCACGATTGATGCACGGGAAAGCGTCATCATCGCGGATAGGAAGAACACGACGGCAGGTATAAGCATGACATTGCGCGCCCAGAACTGCCGATGCCCGGTTTCATGACGCGCACCCTCCACCGCCGTGCGGTAGAGAGCCTCGTCGGCCCGCCACCTCCAGGCGGCGACAGCAAGAGCAAAAAGCGTGGTAAAGTAGTCGCCGCCCATATTGGGATAGCCGAATGTCGAAAAGAAATACGCCTTCTGCCCCCAGCCGTCCGCCCACAGAGGGCTGTCTGCGCCCATGACATGCTGAATAAGGCCGATTGCACTCAATGCAAGCCCGTTCCACACCACCATTTCAAGAACAAGGCGCGTGCCTTCTCTCAAAAGAGAATGCTTTACGGCAAGCATAGACAGAAGAGCTGGAAAAAACCACAGCACAACATTCAAATGCTCCATGCGGTCGACACAGTACGGAAGGAACGGAATGGGCGCGGACTGCCGGGCGCCGTCGAAATTTATCGCAGGGTAATCACAGCACGGACATAAAGCCTTATTCACAAAAGGAATGAGAAGCAGAATATAAAACACGACAACGAGCCACGTCAGGGGATCGCGCTTTAAGGCGCACCACACCCGCTTGCGCGCCGCAAAGGTCGTCTCGCCGGAATGCCTCTGCGGGAAACAGAGCATCACCTCTAATAAAATCGCAAACAGCCATGGGATGGCGGGCAAAAGCGCAGATGCTACCGTGCCTCCGTAAAGCCATGAAAATACGCAGCATATCGCCGCTACGGCCAATACCGCCGCATTATTGTAGAGAAACCACATAATCAATCACCTTTCTGACGGCATCCTTCTGCGAAACCTTTTCGACAGCCTCGCCCTTCACATACAAAACAAACTCTCCATCGCCACCGCAAAGTGCGATATCGCAGCCCTTTGCCTCGCCGGGGCCGTTCACGGCTCACCCCATAACGGCGACATGCGGGAAAGCCGCATCGCCGCCCTTCTGACGCACAACCGAGGCGTACTGTTTTTGCAACTCTTCTTCTACAGCCGAGGCTACAGAAAACAGATCGACCTTCGTGCGGCCGCATGTGGGACAAGAAGTGACCGCCGGTCCCGGGCTGCGCATGCCAAGCGAGCGAAGTATCTCCATGCCCGATATAACCTCGCGCTCAGGGCGATCGGTCAACGAAACGCGAATCGTATCGCCGATGCCTTCTGACAAAAGAATGCCGAGCGCAACGGCACTGCGCACAGCTCCCGGCAAAAGAGTGCCGGCCTCCGTGACGCCAACATGTAGCGGGCAATCGGTACGGCCGGAGAGAAGCCTGTAAACCTCAATCGTATCGGCGACATTGGAGGCCTTGGCCGAAACCACTATGTCGGAAAAACCCTGGTCCTCGAGTATCTTAACATGGGTAAGAGCCGATTCGCATAAAGCCTCTGGCGCAGACATCTCGCCGGCGCGGAATCTGGCGGCAAGGCTTTTTTCCAAGCTGCCCATATTGACGCCTACGCGAATCGCCGCACCGCGCTCGGCCGCCGCGCGGGCAACTGCACGCACATTTTCACCGCCGCCGATATTGCCGGGATTTATCCTGAGAGCATCGGCACCGTTCTCGAGTGCGGACAGAGCGAGCTTATAGTCGAAATGTATATCGGCGACAAGCGGAATGGGCGACTGCCTGCGAACTTCGCCGAATGCGCGCGCCGCCTCTAGCGACGGAACAGTCAAACGGTAGATGTCGCATCCGAGCTCGTACGAGGCGCGTATCTGCGCAACGATTTCATCGACGGCAAGAGGATTAAGGTTGCACATCGTCTGAACGCTGACGCGTGCTCCGCCGCCCACGGGAACACCGCCTACATTAACCCTACGCGTCTGTTTGCGCATAAACATTTATTTGCCAGTAGTGACCTGCGACGGCTGCTGGGCGGAAGACGGCGGGGTACGCACCCTGAGTTCAGCGCCATTCTTTGGGTCTGCCGGTTTTGCGATACGGAAAATATCACGCCCTACAAGCAAAAGCATAAGCCCCATAAGAAGATACATAAACACCATAGACAGGAACGAAACGATTTTTTCCGGGACTCGCCGCCTAAAAACAATCGCCAGGAGCGAAAAGAGAATAAGACCTCCGTCAAGGACGGGTATTGGCAGAAGGTTCATAACCGCAAGATTGGTGTTGATAAAGCGCAAAAACCCGATACCGTCCCACACGTTGTTGCGTATGGAAGCATAAGTACCCTTGGCGATTATAATAGGACCGCCGAGATTTTTGGCTGTCGCCTTTGCCTCCTTCGGTGTCACAAGACCTTTAAGCGCCCTGAAAACGGCACCGGCGTCCCATGCGACCTGATCTATAATGCCGCGCTTGGACATCCACATTGCGTATCTTGCGCATTCGTTGGTGACGGAAACGGCCGAAATGTATGCTATGCCGTTGTCGTTCAGCTCGGGAGTTATCTTTAGAGTAACCTCTTTACCGTCGCGCAGTACGACATAATCGGTTTCGCGCCCCGCCGCGAGCTGCGTTTCGACCGTCATCTCCGACCAGTTTTCAATGCGGTTGCCGCCAACCGAGAGCACCTCGTCGCCCTCCATCATGCCGCCCTTTTCGGCAGCCCCGCCGACAATTATACCGCCGATCTTCGCCGGCATCGATCCGAAACGGGCGCCCGGCGCGAAATAAAGTATAATTGCGAAAACAAACGCAAGGACCACATTCATCATAGGGCCGGCAAGAGCCACGACAAAATCCTTCCACGGCGGCATCTGTATGCGTTTTTTGGACGCGCCGCCCTCGATGGCTTTTGTCCCCTC
>JAZOTG010000015.1:0-7715 GCA_045657505.1 Kiritimatiellia bacterium
ACGCACGGCACTCGCGTTCGCTCGGCTTGTTTGCTTCCCTACAGGTCGCAAACACCCGCGAGGGGCGGTTACGCCGGCTTATTTTTTTTCTACGCGAAAAAAACGCCGTCATCGTCCTACGGACGCACCGCACTCGCGTTCGCTCGGCTTGTTTGCTTCCCTACAGGTCGCAAACACCCGCGAGGGGCGGTTACGCCGGCTTATTTTTTAATTCAAAGAAAGAAATCAGATGAAAATTAATTGGATTACCGTTGTACTGCTCTTTCTTTCAAATTTGGTTATGCTATATGCATGGTATGGGCATCTAAAATCGCTTTCCAAGTCGCCCGTCTGGTTAGTAATTGTTGTTTCCTGGCTTATAGCACTCGGTGAATATTGTTTAATGGTGCCGGCAAATAGAATAGGTGCTAAAACAATGTCTCTTGAACAGCTTAAGATTCTTCAGGAGGCAATTGCTCTATTAGCTTTTGTGCCGTTTTCTATGTTAGTGATGAAGCAGCCTGTTTCTTGGAATTATGCTGCTGCCAGCATCTGTATTTTTGCCGCTGTTTATTTTATTTTTAAAGGCTAAAATTATTGCTGGCTTTCTCGTGGGGACACTCTCCATTTAATTGATTGACTGTTTTTGGGGAGTGTCCCTATTGATTTAAGCAAGTAATTGCTTATATTTTAGATATAAGTGCATTTTATCTTGTTTATCTTTTTCCTTTTTGGGGAGTGTCCCCAAGGAATTTGGGGAGTGTCCCAAAAACAGTCAATGCGGTTGGCATTAGGAGTCGCATCCATCTCTTGCGCTATTACATGAGACCGCTGGTTAAGAAGGGGTTTGTCGCCTCCCCTGAAAATCCGATGTTGCCAGTGCGGGAGTAGAAGACGGTATGAACTATTCTATCAATAAGCAGACACTTTTGCCCACCTCCCTCATAAAATCATCTTTATACTATCATAAAACTATGAAAGTTATGACACCAACACAAAAAGGAAGTCCGTTGTCTAACAAAGCAATTGCTTTAGCTTGGCTTTTAATTATTCCCTTTTTCTGTTTGGTATGGCTTTGCTTCCTTGGCTAATTTATTGCTGCTAACTTCTGCCTTAAGTCGTCGTCTAATCTCTCTAAGCGTCAGATTATAATCGGCATGCAGCAAACTCTTCATTTTTCTTCAATTTTCTGCCTAACTCGACGCCGCCTTTTTACGATTTAAGTTTAGCATAGATGGCGCTTCGCACATAAGAACGTCGGGCGCGACCTTTAACACCGTACAGGTCTAGGCAATTCGCTCTTCAAATGCCGCGAGATTCATAGCCGCTTCTTCTTTATTGGTTCTGTGAGTCATGTCGCCATCGATCTTCGCCACTTGCGCATCTTCGTAACCGATAGCTGCGTAACGGCAAGCCCTAAAAACTTCTTCGCGTGTTACAGGCAATTTTGCCGTCAAATCAGAAACAGCCTCATCAAACTCTTCCGGCGTTATTAGAGCGTCAAAGAAATGTGGCAGGCGACAATGCTTCAAGGCGATCGCCCAGAGCGTTGATTTCGTTTTGCTTCTCATATTTGCTTGATTTGCATATGGTAATAATGGTATTATTTTACAATAAGTTTTATAATTAGATAATGAGGTCATATATGCAGTTTGACAGACGTTCATTCATGAAGGCGGCTCTTGCGGCTGGAGCATTTCCCTATATATGCGGGTTTGATGGTTCTAATAATAATGCAAAGCGCAGTTTTGCAAAAGGTGACAAGGTGCGCCTTGCATGTGTGGGAATCGGTAACCAAGCATGGGGCGATATCACTATGTTTGAGCGTACCGGATTGGCGCAGATTACGGCTCTTTGCGACACCGACCTTGACGGGCGTCAGTGTGTCAAAGCACTTAAAAAATATCCAAAACTGCCTCGTTTTACCGATTTTAGGAAGATGCTTGATACAATGGACGGCAAGATAGATGCTGTTGCCGTCATGACACCCGACTTTGCGCATTTTCCAGCGCTTATGGATGCTATGCGGCGCGGCCTGGCGGTGTTCACCGAAAAGCCGCTTGCCCATACATTTGAGGAGTGCGAGCTGCTGATGCAGGCAGAAAAGAAGTACGGCGTCGTTACCCAGATGGGCAATCAGGGGCATAGCGGCGCTAATTACTACCAATTCAAGCATTACGTTGAGAACGGTATCATAGATACGTCCAAGCTTGTAAAACTTGTCGCGCATATGAATAATCCGCGCCGCTGGCATAAGTGGAACGGGAAAGTATCAGGTTGGCGTACCGGCGAGAAAATGCCAAAGGGTTTAGATTGGGATACTTGGATCGGCACTGCGCAGTACAGAGATTATTCAAAGGATTATGTTCAGGGTGAATGGCGTTCATGGCATGATTTCGGTTGCGGGTGTCTTGGCGACTGGGGTGCGCATACCATGGATACGATGCACCGCTTTTTTGACCTCGGTCTTCCCGAAGAAGTTCAAATCCGCGATGTAAAGGGCTGGAACAGGTTTGTGTTTCCGATGCAGGATACTCTTGTCTTTAAATTCGGAGCCAAGGGCAAGCGTCCTAAAATCGATTTAGAGTGGTATGAAGGAATAGATAATTTGCCCGAATTGCCAAAGGGCTATAAGTTCTTTGGCTGGGGCGGAGACATTCCCAAGGGAAAAGGTTCGACGGCCGACAGCGTCAAGAAACTTATTCCCGGCAAGTTTTTCTATATGAGTGACGGCACCGTTTGGGAGGGTTCTTCGCATTCGGCGTCTATTATGCGCTGCGGCGATGATAATTCCGTTCCCGAATATCCCAAACCCGGCTCAAACCATTACGCCAACTTCCTGTTGTCGGTCATGGGCCGCGAACAGACACGCTCACCATTTTCTGTCAGCGCTCCGCTTTCTCAGGTTTTCTGTATCGGCTGTATAGCACAGCGTCTGAACCGCGGCTTCAAATTCGATCCCGCAACCAAAACCGTAATCGCAGACGAAGAGGCCAATCTTCTTCTTAAAGGCGCGCCCAATACTCCGCGCAAAGGGTGGGAAGAGTTTTATAAGATTTGAGAGGAGTCGCCGTGAAAAAATTAATTTCACTTTGTGCGTTGGCAATTGCTGTCTCTGCTTCAGCGGCGGTGCCGTTCAAGATTGGCGTGGCAGGTTATTCCTTCCATAAAAAATCTCTCGACGAAGCGTTGGCGATACTGAAGAGAATAGATTGCCATTATCTTTGCCACAAGGATTTTTTTATTAAGGGCAAAGGGTATGACGCCTCTCAAGACGATATCGACGCCTACATAAAGAAACTTAGCGAGGCGGGTGTTGAAACTGTGGCAACCGGCCCATTGTATGTGCAGGACGAGGCGTCTGCAAGAAAGCAATTCGAATTTGCCAAAAAAATGGGGCTCAAGGTCGTCGTCGGTGTGCCGTTTGAAAAATCAAATGGTGACGGCAAGTCAAAGAGGCCGGTAAATGTCGAATCTGCCGCCATGCTTGATGTCATAGAAAAACTTGTCAAAGAATATGACATGTACTACGCGATTCATAATCACGGCCCGGATACGCCGAAGATGTATCCGACGGCGGAGGCCGCGCTTAAACGGATCGGCGGCAGAGACCGTCGCATTGGAGTCTGCCTCGATATAGGCCATGAGCTCCGTTACGGCTGCGACCCCGTGGCGTTTATTCGCAGACACGGTGACAGAATCTACGACGTGCATATTAAAAACATTCGCATCAACGGCAAAAAGACGGTAACTACCGAAGCTCCTCGCGGTCAGATAGACATACCTGCCGTTTTTCAGGCTCTCGCCGATGTGGGATATGACGGTGTGTGTCATATCGAATACGAAAAGGATTTTAACGACAATGCCATGGGTTTGGCGGAGTCGATGGGGTATTTCCGCGGAGTCGCCGATACCATAAAATTCAAGCCTGTTATGAAGCCCGCCCCAGCACAGGCCAATACTTTGAGCGAAGCCGAGAAGTCTGACGGGTGGAGACTTTTATGGGACGGCAAGAGCCTCAATGGCTGGGTGGGCGTCAAAAACGGGTGCAAGGCGCCTCCTGCAAAAGGCTGGGTCATCGCCGACGGCACATTGACAATGCGTCCGACGAGCGGTATCTCGACTGACGGGCGTTGGTTCCCGCTTCCTCCCGAAGACCGCAAACTTGGCGGCGGCGGCGATATAGTGACGGTTGAAAAATTCAAGGATTTCGCTTTTAAGTTTTCGTTCCGTCTGACCTTTGCGGCCAATTCGGGCGTGAAATACTATTTTGATGAAACGCAGAACAAGGCTTCAACATTAGAGTATCAGGTGCTTGAGAATGGCCATCCCGATTCGGCCAAAGGAGTGAACGGCAATCGCAAGTCGGCCTCCCTTTACGATATCTATCCCGCCAATGCCGACGGCATCCTTAAAGGCGTTGGCGAATGGAACGAGGGAATGATTGTCGCCAAGGGGTGGAAGGTAGAGCATTGGCTTAATGGCAAAAAAGTCCTTGAATTCGACAGGTCGAGTGAGGATTTCAAAAAAGGTGTCAGCCGGTCAAAATATGCTGAATGGGGCGTTTCGGCGGACGGCAAGCCGCAGCAATGGGGCCTTGTGCCCTCCGGGCGCATTCTTTTGCAGGATCATTCCGATTCAACTGTGTCATACTGCAATTTGAAAATAAAGGAACTCTGATGGCATCGGTAATCAATAGGCGCCTTTTTCTAAAATCGGCATTTGCAGCCGGGGCTGTTTCGGTTGTGCCGGGTTGCTTCTCGCCTAAAAAATATGTGTCCAATTCCAAGGTGCGTATTGCAGCAATCGGCTGCGGCGCGCAGGCTTGGCACGATATCAGAGCGCTGTCCAAGTATTCCCGCGAATGCGAATTTGTCGCACTATGCGATACTGATATGGGTGCGCGGCATACTTTGCCTGCGTTGAAGAGGTTCCCCAAGCTGCCGCGTTTTCAGGACTTCCGCAAAATGTTCGACAAGATGGCGGACGATATCGACGCAGTGCTGGTGGCGACGCCCGATCATTCGCATTTCTGCGCGGCAATGCATGCTATGAAACTCGGCAAGGCGGTCTATGTTGAAAAGCCTCTGGCTCATTCGTTCCGCGAGTGCGAACTCCTGAAGCAGGCCGAGAATAAATACGACGTCATATGCCAGATGGGGAACCAGGGGCATAGCGGCAACAATTATTATCAATATCGCGATTATGTGAAGGCCGGAGTCATAAAGGATGTCACAAAGGTCGTTTCGCATATGAATATGCAGCGGCGCTGGCATAAATGGGGCGGCAAAATTCACGGTATGCCCGCGGCGGAAAAGATTCCGGCGACGCTTGATTGGGATTGTTGGCTCTCTTCTGCGCCCTACAGCGCGTTTTCAAAAGATTTGGCATACGGCGAGTGGCGCTGCTGGTTCGATTACGGCATGGGTTGCATGGGAGACTGGGGGGCTCACATTCTTGATACGGTTCACAGGTTCACGCTTTGCGGAGATCTGCCGGCCGAGGTTTCGATTTCGAACAGCAGGGGCTGGAACAACTATGTATTCCCCGTTCAGGATACATTGACGATGAAGTTTCCGGCGACGGCGGGTCACGGAGATATTACACTTGAATGGTGGGAGGGTCTGGACAATCAGCCAAAGCCTCCAGAGGGTTTTAAGTTCGTGAGCAACAAGGGGCTTTTCCCCGCCAATGACGCCAATGACGGACTTGTCGATCCGAAGCTGAAGCCCGGCAAGGAGATTTATCAGGCTGACGGAACAATCTGGCAAGGCCTGTCTCATTCATCCACGCTTAACAGGGTGGGTTATGCCGGCAAACTGCCCGGCTATGAAAAGGCGCACAACGACCATTATAAGAATTTTATTATGGCTGTGCGCGGTGAAGAGGAAGTTAAAAGTCCGTTCCGCATTACAGCACCGCTTTCACAGATTTTTTGTCTTGGCGTTATTGCACAGCGTCTTAATCGCGGGTTCAAGTTCGATCCGAATGCCGCTCGCATCATAGGCGACGACGAGGCGAATCTTCTGCTTGACGGCCATGCGCCGCGAAAGGGCTGGGAGCATTATTACAAGATTTAATTTTTGCAGTGCAAATGAAAACGCGTATGACCAATTTTCGCTGGGTGATCTGCTCTCTTCTGTTTTTCGCCACTACAGTCAATTATCTTGACAGGCAGGTGCTTTCGCTCACATATAAAGATTATATTGCGCCCGTCTTCGGCTGGAATGACAACGACTACGGTACAATAACGGCCGTCTTCTCAATTGTTTACGCCCTGTGCAATCTTTTTGCCGGCAAATTTGTTGACTGGCTTGGCACAAAAAAAGGCTATCTCTGGGCAATATTCATATGGTCGCTTGCCGCGTGTCTGCATGCCGCGTGCGGAGTGGCAAGTGAGGCTCTGAAGGCGGCGGGCTTTTTCGGCATGATGGGAATCACAGTGTCGGTATGGCTGTTCATTGCTTGCCGCGCCGCGCTTGCCCTTGGCGAAGCCGGCAATTTCCCCGCGGCAATCAAAGTTACGGCAGAGTACTTCCCTGCAAAGGATCGGGCTTTTGCCACTTCGATCTTCAACGCCGGTTCATCGGTAGGCGCACTTGCAGCGCCGTTGAGCATTCCGCCCATTGCAAAGTTCTACGGGTGGGAGGCTGCGTTTATCATAATTGGCGCACTTGGTTTTGCATGGATGGGCTTTTGGATGTGGCTTTATTCCAGGCCGGCAGGCAACCGCCGCGTCAACGAGGCTGAACTGTCGTATATCAACCAGGATGACGCGGCTGTCAAAGTTGATGCCGCGCCGGGCGCCGCTCCTGAAAAGCCGATGTCATTTATGCAATGTTTTCGTCTTCCTCAGACGTGGTCTCTCGTGCTCGGCCGTTTCCTGACTGATGGAGTGTGGTGGTTCTTTCTGTTTTGGACGCCAAGTTATCTTTCCGATCAGTTCGGCTATACGAGTTCGTCCGGAATGGGGATGGCGCTTATCTTCACGCTGTATGCGATAGTTACTGTTCTCTCAATATATCTCTGCAAGATCCCCACGTTGATAATTGACAAGACGGGGATGAACCCGTATGAAGGACGCATGGTTGCGATGTTCATATTCGCCTGCTTCCCGCTTTTTGCGCTTGGCGCACAGCCTCTTGGCGCATATAGCGCTGTGTTCCCGGCAGTCTTGATAGGTATAGCCTGTGCGGGGCATCAGGCGTGGAGCGCGAACGTGTATTCCGTGGTAGGCGATATGTTTCCGAAGTCGTCCATTGCGACCTTGACGGGTATTGCCCAGTGCGCTGCGGGAGCCGGCAGCTTTTTAGTCAATAAAAGCGCGGGCAAGCTTTTCACATATGCCGCAGAGCAGGGCGACGCATTTTCGTTTATGGGATACACGGGCAAGCCCGCAGGGTATTGCATCGTTTTCGGCTATTGCGCGGTCGCATACATAATAGGCTGGCTTTGCATGAAAACGCTTGTGCCTAAATTCAAGAAGGTTGTGATTTAAAAGAGGTTTCGTTTATGAAACAGGGATGGCGTTGGTACGGTGATTCGGATGCAATCACTCTCAAGGAAATCAGGCAGGCCGGAGTGACGGATGTTGTCGCCGCACTCTACGAGCGAAAGCCGGGCGAGGTGTGGCCGGTTGCCGAAATCAGGGCGCGCTCACAAAAAATCAAAAAGGCCGGCATGGTCTGGAGCGTGGTCGAGTCCGTGCCTGTGCACGAGGACATCAAAAAGCGCAC
>JAZOTG010000016.1:0-5795 GCA_045657505.1 Kiritimatiellia bacterium
GAGCTGCACATTATCGATTTCACCGCCGATGCCGTTTCGCTTATAGAGAGCCCGCGTCACGGTTTTGGCGGAGCAATGAATCCATGCATCGACTGCCACGCACTTATGATTCGCCGCGCGGGCGAGCTTATGGTCGAGAAGGGTTTTGACTTTGTCGCTACCGGCGAAGTCATGGGGCAGCGCCCCATGAGCCAGAACAAACAGTCTCTCGGCATCGTTGAGCGTGATTCGGGTTTGAAAGGGCGCCTTGTGCGTCCGTTGTCGGCAAAATTGCTTGAGCCGACGCAGCCCGAATTGGCCGGTCTGTTGAACAGGGACGCTCTGTTGGATATTCAGGGTCGTCAGCGCGACAGGCAAATTGCACTGGCTGCCGAGTTCGGTCTTACGGAATATCCTTCGCCCGCAGGCGGTTGCAAGTTGACAGAGGAGGGCTTCTGCCGCAAACTGAAAGATTTGAAGGATCATGAAACACTTTCGAACCGCAGGCTTGTTGAGCTGCTCGGCGTCGGCAGGCGTTTTCGGCTGCCCGGCGGGGCGGGCGTTATCCTCGGGCGCGACCGCGTTGACAACGAGAAACTGAAACGGGAGGCTTCGGTCGGGGTTGTCATTGCTCCCGTAAATTGCCCAGGACCTACGGCTGTTGTTACCGGCGGGCCTGCCGAAGGCGATTTGTCTCTTGCGGCGGAACTTGTTTGCGCTTACTCGAAATGTGATCGTCTTTCAGGCGACGTGGTTGTTCAAATCGGTCCCGAAAAGGTGCGCCGTAATGTATCACGGCCTTACGCGAGAGAAAAGTTCAAGGAGTTTCAGATATGTTAGAGGCGATTGTAGAAAATATCGATTCCTTCGTGGCAATCGCTCCGACCTGGGGTTTCTTGTTCATATTTGTCTTTATGGCGATTGAGTCGAGTTTTATTCCGTTTCCGAGCGAGGTTGTTATGATACCCGCCGGCTTTCTTGCCGCGAGGTGCGAGCTCGGTCTGTCGTCGGCATGGGCGGGGATGGCGCTTTCAATCGCGGCAGGCGTGGCAGGGTCGCTTGCCGGAGCATTTGTCAATTATTATCTGGCGCTTTGGGCGGGCAAGCCTTTTCTTGAAAAATACGGCAAATATTTTTTTATAAAAAAGGAATCGTTGGATAAGGCTTGCGCGGTGTTCAACAAGTACGGGGCGGCGACAACGTTTGTATGCCGCCTTATACCTGGAATTCGCCAGATAATTTCAATTCCTGCGGGGGTTTCTAAAATGCCGCTTCTGCCATTTACTTTTTTCACCGCCCTGGGGGCGGGCATATGGTCGAGCGTGCTTGCGGCCGCGGGATATGCTCTTGCCCGCACTGCAGGCGAGATAACCTATCGCGAGCTTGTTATGCGCGGAGCTGATTTGGCGTCGCGCCATTTGCCGTTGATTGCCGGAGGCGCCATTCTGCTGACAGCCGCCTATTTTGTAGTTGTAAAATTCGTGATGAAGCGCAAGTGATGCTTTTAGAAGTAAAAAATCTCAGGATCGCGTTCAGGGTCGACGGTAAAATGTCCGTCCCCGTGCGCGATGTTTCGTTTTCCATAGCGCGTAAAAGCCGCGTCGCGATTGTCGGAGAGTCGGGGTGCGGCAAATCGCTTACGGCCCTGTCGCTTGGCGGGTTGGTTGATCGTGCAGAAATATCAGGTCAGATCATAGGTTCGCCGCGGATTTCCTACGTGTTTCAGAATCCGATGCAGTCGCTCAATCCCGTCATGCGCATCGGTGCGCAGATACAGGAATCGCTTGGTCGCAAGGACGAAAAGGCGGTCATTTCGCTTCTTGAAGACGTGGGACTTGATGGTGCTGTCGCCAAACGTTATCCGTGCCAGCTTTCAGGTGGGCAGCAGCAGCGCGTTATGATTGCAATGGCATTGGCGGCCTCTCCCGATTTGCTTATCGCCGATGAGCCTACAACCGCGCTTGATGTCACGACACAGAGAGAAGTGCTTGATCTTGTCGACCGCGTGTGCGCTACGTGGTCCACGGCCGTGCTGCTTATAACGCATAATTTGGGATTGGTTGCGCGTTATTCTGACTTTGTGAATGTCATGTACGCAGGCGAGATTGTCGAATCTGGCGAGGTGATGCGCGTTCTTAAATCGCCGCACCATCCGTATACGCAGGGGCTTGCCGCCGCCGTGCCGAGACTTGACGCTCCCAAAGACGCGCCGTTAGCGGACATTCCTGGAACGGTTCCCCCTCCGTCAGACTGGCCGGTAGGCTGCGCATTTCGTCCGCGGTGCCCGAAGGCTGTGGAGTCGTGCTCATCGCCTGATTTCAAGTCCTGTCCGCATGTAAAGGGGTAGCGCTCCCGGTTCCGTTTAAGTACATTTTGCGGTTTTCTTTAGATTGCGCTATACTTTTTACATGAAAAAATGTATGGAAGTAGAGGCAAGAATGGTCTGCATTTTTATGATTGTGCTTGCTGGTTATTCCTATGCTGATGATGTTGTGGGCGTGATGCGGGTCGATGTTAATACCAATGGATTTGCTGAAGTTGAAATGCCGTTTGAGCCAATGGAAAACATTACCCCTTCTGGGTTTATGGCGGGCGTTTTCTTGGGTGATGGTTCGGTTCTGTCTGATAGGCTTTTTTGCCGCATGGCTGATTCCGGCATATTGTCTAATGCCGTCTGGAATGGGGCTGATTGGTTTGATTCTGCAACGTCTTATCCTTCGCCAATTTCCATCAGGCCTGGCGATACTCTATATTTTCTTCGGGCTGATGAAGAACCGTTCAGTTTTAGCCTATTCGGTCGGCATCCGTCGTTTTTGCATTCACAGGAATTGCCACGTTTTTCGTCCCTTCGAATCGATCCCACGAATGATACCGTCTCGCTCCTGCTGCAGTCTGAAAATCATCTCTACGATCTCTTTTCTTTCGATACTACTAACATTTCATTAGCCGCATCCCATCCTTGGATTCATATTTCACGCCAGTATTCTCCGCTTTCAGCTACGGAGCTGACAGATTCATTGCCTGAAATCGGATATTCACGTCTTTACTCCGTTTCTGATGCCTTTCTAGATACTGATATTGATAGACTTTCCGATGCTTTAGAGACTCTTGTTTATAAAACAAATCCATATTGTGCAGACTCTGACGGTGATGGTATATCAGATGGTTGCGAAATCGCATGGGGTACAAACCCGCTTCTTGCTGAAAATGCCTCACCGTTTTATTGGGGTGAAGGTTTCGAGCAACCAGATGTGCTCCCTGGAGATATTCAGGGGCAGAATGGGTGGCGTGGTAATAGTGAAAAATTAGCGAAAGTTGTGGAAGGGCAATCCTTTGAGGGAATTTCCTCTCTCGCGCTATGCGGAGATGGTGATTCTAAATCGAAAGCAACTCGAGATGTTTCGCTTGCGGCAAATATCGTTTGGCTTGATATGCGGGGTTATTCGCTTGCTGTTTTTGATAAGGATGATATTCCAGATTCTGTTTGTGTCTTTGCGTGTAATGGAAACGATCAACTTGTTGTTCTTGATGGTGATGTTTTACGTGCTGATTCGCCTGTGAAGGTGTGTGATTCCAAGTGGAATCGTTTTACTGTGTGCATAAATTATCAGACAAGAAAATGGGATTTGTATGTTAATGGCGTTTTAGCATATTCCCAACTTGCGTTGCGGGGTGATGCAGACCGGCTTAATCAGATAGAATTGAAAGGCGATGGAGGCTTTGTTGATAATGTAAGTGTGTCAACGACTCGTCCGGAAGGCCTTTCTTCTGATGGCGATGCAATGCCTGATGAATGGGAGCTATTCACATTCGGTACACTTGAGCGCGATGGCAGAGGTGACTTTGATTTGGACGGACTTTCCGATGCGGAAGAGGTCGCAAATAAGACAGATCCGTTGAATCCTGATACTGACGGAGATTCAATTGGCGATTCTTGGGAGATTGCCTATGCCCTTAATCCTCTTGATGGCAGCGATGCTCTTCTTGATCCTGACGGTGACAGCATGTCAAATCTGCTTGAAAGTCAGCTTGCTTCCGATCCTGCGTTTTACGAACCTGATCCTCGTCTTGTAAGGGGTGGGTTACATGTAGAGTTTTTTCAGATGAGCGCGGCCCAGTCTGATATTCCTGATTTCAATTGGCTTGATTCACTTGGAGTCGCTGTAACAGAGAAAATTGATTGGACTGACGGCTCATGGCCTGAGTTTGTTGAGTCTAAGGGCGATTATTTCGCTTGTCGCGTGACTGGATATATTTGTATTCCAGAATCTGGCGAGTATACCTTTTATGTGGATTCAGACGACGGCATGTGCCTTTATGTCGACGGTAAGTGCATTGTTTCCGATACTGCTCCCCATGCTTCACGTGAAGTGTCTGGCAAGGCTGTTTTAGAAGCTGGATGGCGGCCAATCGAATTGTACTACTATGAAAATACGTCTGCAGCCAAGCTTGTTCTGTCGTGGAGCGGAAGCAAGTTCGCAAAAGCAGTCACTCCCTCATCTTCATTCTGTCATGTCCCGCCGGCGGAAAAGCCTCCGCGCGGATTTGCATTCGGTCTTGAAGCATCGCTCTATCCCTTTCAAAACGCTCTGACAGCAATGCCAGGTTTTTCATCGCTGACGCCTGATTGCAAGGTTGTCGCTTCAAGTATCGCATACTCATCGACCGCAGAGCCGTGGGCTGGAATGCCGGAAACAATGGCCGATAGGTTTGCGGCATTGTTTGAGGGTTTTCTTATTGCGGAAGAAGCAGGGGTATACGATATCGCGCTCAATTCCGACGACGGTTCTCGCCTCTATATCGACGGCAAACTTCTCATAGACAATAGCGGCAACCATTCAATGCGGAAAATGCTCGCCACTGTGGTGCTTTCAGAAGGGCTTCACAGCTTGCGCCTTGAATATTACGAGAATACAGATCATGCGGGCCTTGAACTGAGCTGGGCACCAACCGGTGGCGCATTGGTGCCTGTACAGCCCCATAGTCTTTGCAGGCAGGTGGCTAACATTGATTCCGATTCTGACGGCCTGCCCGATTGGTGGGAGGAGAAATATGGATTTGATTTTCTTTCACCAGTAGATGCAACGCTTGATCCAGACAATGATGGGTTAGACAATCTATCCGAGTTTGCCGCGGGCTCGAATCCGCATCTGCCTGACACCGATTCAGACGGAATGCCAGACGCCTGGGAGGCGAAAAATGGAACGCTGCCGTTTATCGTCGATGCGCTTGAGGATCCCGATAACGACGGCCTTGTAAATGTGGAGGAGTTTCGTCATGGCACAAACCCCCTCGCGGCAGACACGGATGACGATGGCTGTTCAGATAAAATGGAAATATTCAATACAAGGGGTAATCCACTTGCGAAGGATATTCTTTGGCCGCCGGCAGAAGTATCTTCTTCGGTTGCTGGTTCATCTTTTATTTTCTCAACCGGCACATGGCGCACGGATGAGGCAGGGACTGTGTTTGCCGCTGAAAGGGCGGGCTCGCTCACATGGCGCTTGCGCGTCCCAGAGGAAGGTGCAGATGCTCTTGCGGTGCGCATAGGGCAGCACAATTCCTATTCAAAGGTTTTTGAATTTGATCTGTCGCTTAAAGTAGACGGGGTGTTTGTTACGAGAGAGCTTGTGTTTGCCGAATATGGTTTTCAAGAGGAGGTTTATTTCTTCCTGCCCGAAATCCCGCATGGCGAATATGAATTTACAGTCACATGGCACAATTGGGAGGTTAATACATTCCTTTCGGTTTACGATTTGCGGTTTGTGAAATTCCGTGGTCCTGATTCCAATGACGACGGCATTGCCGACTGGAAG
>JAZOTG010000017.1:0-6425 GCA_045657505.1 Kiritimatiellia bacterium
TCCGACTTTATTGGTGATAAACGCGGGAAATTGGATGGTGTTGTGAACGCTCGCGCTAAAGAGGAAGAGAAACTTAAAGCGTTTTCAGCGCAGATTGAAGTTTACAAGGCTAAGTTTGAAGCGCAAATTCCTGAAGGGACGGATGTGATGACGTTTGCGTATGCAGAGTGTCCTGAATGCAATGAAGCGGCTGTGGATTTTGCGCAGCTTCGCGAACGTTTGGCGAAGGAGTCGGGTGCCGTCGAGGCGCGAATAGAACAGCGCATTCGCGATCCTAAGGGCGAGCCGTACGCATTTTCTTTCGAGCGCGAGACGAACAGGATAACGGATCGTCGCGGGAGTTCGCTTTTGGATGTTCTTGCGGACGAGACGCATAGGCTCGATGAATTGCGAGGAGTTCTTGATCGGAAGAACAGGGAGGTTTTTGAGCGCATATTCATGGGAGAAGTGATGCGGCATCTTTATATGGATTTAATGCGGATCAGTGATTTGACGGGAAGAATTCAGCGCAAACTTTCGGGACGGCGCTTCGGGGTCAATCGCTATCAATTCGGAATAACGCCGGTGCCGGAATACGAACATTTTGTCGAGCTTGTGAGAAAGGGATATGCGCTTGATTCGGGAGATGAGAAGGATGAGCTTAGAGAATATCTTTCTTATCACCGCGAGGAGATTCTTAACGCCGAGATAGACGAGATTCCGCCAATTTTCGATTACCGCAGATGGTTCAGGTTTGAACTTAAGGTTCTTACCGAGAACGAAGAAGGGCGCGTAATCGACCGCAAGGTCAAGAGCATGGGTTCCGGCGGTGAGCAGGCGGTTCCGAACTATTTGCTCATTTTGACTGTCGCTGAATTCCTTTATCATGGCGGCAACGGCGTCGATATTCCTAAAGCTTCGCCCATTCTTTTCGATGAAGCGTTTTACGGAATCGACGCGGCGCGGCGCGATCAGCTTTTGGCATTTGCCGACGATTTGGGCCTGCAGCTTTTTGTCTCATCGCCCGATCAGGACGGCGTTAAACGTGAAATCAAGCATTCGGTTTCGCTTATCGTCATCAAGGATGAAAATCTCGATGTCCATTTAACCCCCGTCGTTTGGCGAAATGCCCCTGCGCAAGGTGATCTTCTTGGCGATGCCGCTCCGGAAATCGGCATGACGATCAAGGAAGAGACGATGTGAGGTAATTTATTCGGGAAATTTTTGTATAATTGAACAGTGAGGGGAGTGTTTCTATTGGAAATAAATGCAAGAAAATAGTGAAAAGTTGTGGGTTTTGACAATGTTTTATAAGGAATGGATTTGATCTTGGATTTTTAACCGCAGATGCCGGCTCGCTTGGAGCTCGCTGCGATATATGTGCCGAAGATGAACAAAGTGAATCGGAGCGTGCAGGATTCGGTTAGTGAGGCCGCTAGTAAATGTCTATAATTTAGTTAATTTGTGTAGATATTATATATGCCTTACGGCATAGGTTTGGGTGAAAGCCTGGTGATTAAAGATATAAAAACGATTGGCAGTATATGGTGAAGGTTCTTGGGTCTATAGGTGAAAGAAATGTCAGGAGTAGTAATGTTAATCGTTCTTGCGGGGGCGGTTGTTGGGTGTATAGGACCAGAAGGAGGAAAAATGAAATTGCCGGATAATGCCGTCTTGTTAGATGTGCGCCAGGCGGATGAATTTAATGTTAGTCATATTAACGGTGCGGTATTGGTGCCGTATGATATGATTAGTGAGAAGGTTCGCGCAGTTGTGCCAGATAAAAATACGCCTGTTTTTGTCTATTGTCGTTCCGGTAGGCGCTCCGCGATAGCGGTTGAGACCATGAAGAAGCTTGGGTATGGTAATTTAACCGATCTTGGCGGAATGGATGAAGCTAAAAAGCGGCTGCGGTAATAAGCGAGGCGAGATCGCGGCGTACACGCCTCGGCGCAGGACGGAAGGGCGGGGAGTGGCGACGGAGCGCCGAGAGCAGAACTCGGAGGCGGAGCGCAGGACGGCAACTGAGAAAGCGGCGGTAAGGGGCGGTTAATTCTGTTTGATGCTGGATAGCCAGCGTGATGGGTCGGCGCAAGGCGTATGCGAATCGTAGAAGACATTACGCATTATTGCCGGTATCCGGTCGGGTGAAATCGCTTTTACTCTCGGGAAGCGTTTCCCGAAGTCCTGCGCCTTTGTCAAGACGAGGGCACCTTTGGCGGTCATTCGCGGCACCTGCGGATGCCATTTTTCCAAAAGCCTTAAGTATCCGCGCGTTTCTTTGGCGAATCCTTCGAAAGGAGGGGGCTCACGTTGTTTGAATTCAAGAATAAGAACCTGCCGCTCGGAAAATATGATAACGTCCGGGCGTGTTTCATATTCTACAACTCCCGTATTTTTGTCGGGGTGTCCGGGTAGAACATATTCAAATGCGATATGAAGTTTTCGGTATTCGGCTCTCAATTTAGCCAATTGGACGCGCAGATGCCTAAATTCATCACGCCAAGCTTTATATTGGGAGTGTTCGAGGGGATAAGCGGAAACGGTTGAATTGCCGGCTTTCATCGCGTCCAGGAATTCTCGTTCCGGCTACGCGTATCGCACTTTCAACGGTCCGCGATTGGCTCGTGGAGCACGAAAGTGATATGCTCGTGAAATTTTGTTGTTACGAGCGCCGTGAATACGATGTTTATCGCGAGGTTGCTGAAGAGCTTGGAATCTGTTGATAGCGCGTTTATTGAGATATGAAAAGGGCGAACTGATATGGGGCGCGGTCTTAGCGGCTATGACTCCCAAAAACGCAAGCATTCTCAACATAAAAAATTCCCAAAAAATGCGTTCCGGTCAATAAAATCAGGTGTGGTATAATGTTTTTCAAAATCCGTTAGCATATTGATCCATTAAAAGGAACGTTGATTGCTGTTGAGGAGAATAGATAATGAAATATGCGATAATGAGTGATATTCATGGCAATCTCGAGGCGTTTAAGGTGGCGGTCGCGGATGCGCGAAAGCGGGGGTGCGGGATGATGGTCTGTCTCGGCGATCTTACCGGGTATGGTGATCAATCTCGGGAATGTGTGGATTTTGCGATGAAGACGATGGATGTGTGTTTAATGGGTAATCACGATATTGTTTGTTGCGGAAAAGAAGAACCGCTGGAATTCGCATCAAACAGGAATTTCGACGCCGACATTGAAGCGGGGCGAAGTTTGGGCGCTGAAGCGAAGGCGTGGCTGTCGGCTCGTCCGTATGTTTGGGGGCGGACTGAGTTTACATGTGCGCACAGTGAATTCTCGTCGCCTTCGGACTGGTTTTATATTTTGCAGCCGAAGGACGCCTGGCAGTCGTCATGGACGAGGTCTGAGCAGATTCTGTTCGTAGGGCATACGCATATCCCGAGATTGATGAAGATTCCTGCGGACAAGGTGAGGCAGGCGCAGTCGTTCGATGAAAAAGAGGCTATGGCCGGGATGATGGGACTTAAGGAGATTAAGTCGAAAAGCTGCAAGATAGTTCCTGGAGCGCGTTATGTCGTCAATGTCGGAAGCGTCGGTTTGCCGCGAAAAGGATCAAGAGCCTCGTACTGCGTCTACGATTCCAGAAATCACGAATTGCAATTGGTTTATTTGAAGTAGATGCGAAATGATGAGGCGCGAGTTTTTAGATTAAGCAGGCTGAAGCCATAAAAAGCAAATTATGTTTAAAGACGAAACCAAAAAGTCCTCGCGGCATTCTGCCGTCTGCAGTTACCACCGCATTTGAGAGGTAGTGGTTGGGATGGTATTGGCATTGCAAATAAGAAAAGGCGGAGGCGTATGTGTGTGGTGATTGAAAATTATGGATATGCTGACGTTCGGTTGTTTATTTGAAATGTATCTGACGGATAAATAAAAGTGCGATTGTCTATCGTGGCTGGTTTGTGCAATTGTCTTTCGTTGGGAGACCTTAAGGTAGGCGGTTTTATGCTATAATATGCGCCGTTATGAAACATCAGCTCTGTAATAATAATTGGCGGGCGAATACGCCCACATGACGTTCCGGACCTCGGATTGTCCGGAATGCCTTTCCTGATTCCGCAATCCAATTCAAGAGGTCCAGCAATGAGCAGCAGCATTAAAAAACCAATTCAAAAACCTAGACAGTTCTCCCACCGTGGAACATTCGCCGATTTGTTGATGCGCTATGTCCGCGCAAAAGGAGGAGATGCACCGGCCGTTTATACGGCGGCAAGGATTGACCGGCGAACTTACAGTTCAATCATTTCACATCCTTTCCGTCAGGTATCCAAGCGTACGGCTATCCAGTTTGCACTGGCGTTGCGGTTGGATCGAAGGGCGGCAGATGAACTTCTGTTGGCCGCTGGATTCGCGCTTTCTCCCGTAATCCCAGAGGATGTCGTTTTTGCGGAGGCGATAGCGGAGAGAAACGGGGATTTGCAGTCTGTCAGCGAACGGCTTTATGAGCAGGGTATGAGGGCTATTGTATGAATTTAGACAATCCGGTGTCCGAGTGGTTAGGGTGCGGTCTGCAAAACCGTATACACGGGTTCGATTCCCGTCCGGATTTCCAGTTTGATTGGATGTAGCTCAATGGTAGAGCATCGCACTGTTAATGCGAGGGGTGCCGGTTCGAGTCCGGCTATCCAAGCCATAAGAATGTGGTATAGCGGTTGTGCCCCGGACTCCAAATCTGGTGACGTCGGTTCGAATCCGGCCATTCTTGCCAATAGCCGCAGTTGTAATGACTCTTGCCTTTATGAAAACTGTGAAATCGCATATCAGCGAAAGATTGATGCGTGAGTGTCTGCCCGAGCCGATTTCTAGTCGCGGCAATGTCGGTATGTGGCAAATGCCACATACCATCGCCGCAAAAGATTCTATTCATTCATAGATTGCCGATGCCTTGGCCACAGTTTGCAAACTATGGCCAAAGGTATCGAATTTTATGATGTGACTTTTAACGTAGAAGTGTTGATAGATGCTTTTCTCCGACAATAGTTTGCAAACTGTGGCCAGGGTGGGGGCTTTTGCCAAATACGCAAACGTGAAGGTGATTTTTCTTATTTGGAGCATTTTGTCTAAATAAGTATAGTATAAGCGCGTCAGCCTATTCTGTTGCTTATTCGCATTAGTGGCTGCTTCAACTTAAATTATGTTATGCTCGTGACATGTTGTTCTGTAAAATGTCGCGGCATCATATAGATATTGAAACAACAGATGAGTTTGCCGCATTGATGGATTTTTTTCGCAAGCCCAAAAAATCAGAGTCTGTTGACATTGATATCTCGATAAAGATCAAATCTGAAAAGATTGAATCAGATATAGAGAGAAGAAAAAACACCAAACAAAAGTAATGTGTGATAGGAATTGTTGGTTAAGAGGTCATGGTTGATTCTATAGAGCTAAAAGGCTATCATATCCCTTAGGGGGTGATGAGTTATGAAAATTTCAATTCTGAGTTTCTCTTATAAGCGAGGCCTGCCGAATGATGAAAGTGGCAATGGAGGTGGTTTTGTTTTTGATTGTCGGGCGATGCCGAATCCGTTTTGGGATGAATCGCTACGTGGTTTTTCGGGGTGTGATAAGCCGGTAGTTGAGTTTTTTGAGCAGCATAAGGATAAGGTTGATTGTTTCCTTGATGCAACTGAAACATTAGTCCGTCAGTCAATCGTTCAATATCAAAAAGATGGACGCGAGCATTTAGAGGTCGCATTCGGCTGCACTGGCGGACAACACCGCTCTGTATATTTTGCGGAGCGCATGGCGGAAAGGTTCACCAATACTCCAGATGTTGAAGTTTCGGTTTCTCATGCGGCAAGGTCATATTGGAAAGTGTTCGCAGGGGAATCGCTATGAATGGTTTTGAAAAATGTGATCATAAACCTTAAACGCAAGTTATATGCTGATTTTTGATGTCTAATTCCGATTGATAAGTTGCGTGAAGGGTGGTATAATGTTGCGCAAAGGAAGCTTGAATGGAATACATGACGGTAGAAGAAGCTGCGCAAAAATGGGGGATTTCCGTTAGAAGCGTTCAGTTACATTGCCAAAAAGGTAATGTGGCCGGCGCTATTTTGCGCGGTAGAACGTGGGGGATTCCTGTTTCTGCGGCGCGCCCGAAGCGCAAGCCTCGCGCCAAAGGGCGGCCGTCGACGATTCTTGCCGCGCTTAAGACGGAGAAGGATTGTCGGATAGAGGGCGCTCTTTATCATCGTTTGCAGGTTGACTTTACCTATAATTCCAATCATATGGAAGGTAGTCGATAAGTCGGAGGCCAAGCGGTCTTAGGAAGACAATACTCAGGAACAACTCCTTGGCTCACAGAACGACATGGCTACGATCCGACTTCTTAAGACGGAGAAGGATTGTCGGATAGAGGGCGCTCTTTATCATCGTTTGCAGGTTGACTTTACCTATAATTCCAATCATATGGAAGGTAGTCGAT
>JAZOTG010000018.1:0-2877 GCA_045657505.1 Kiritimatiellia bacterium
TGTTTTTATGTCACTTGGCACAATAGCCGATGTAAAAGCCCCGACGTACGAAGTTTTGAGAAATCGTGTTTGCGAGGACGGTTCTGAATGGCTGCGCCCAAAGATGAAAGCGTTTCTTTCACAAAAACTTTACGCTAACAATCCTCCAAAGCCGTTCTTCGCCCGGCTCGTGTCGGACGTTCGTTTCGTGGGTGCTGCATGTTCGGGCGCGCTCAAGCGCCTCTGTAAAAAGATTTTTCGTTGAGGTGCCTTATGCGAGGAGAACAGGCGGTATCGCTGCTGCGGCAAAAAATCGAGTCGTCATTGCTTGCGCTGATCGACTCGGATTATCATCTTCTGGAAGTGCCATATTATGCCAATGTCGGGGATATGCTCATCTGGCAGGGGGAGTTGGACTTTTTGCGCAATGTGCCGCACAAATGCAGGGGAATGCATTCGCTTGAAACCTTCCGCTACAGGGATATTGCGGAGAGCGACATAATACTGTTTCAGGGCGGGGGCAATTTTGGCGACCTGTGGACATGCAATCATCAGTTCAAGATGGATGTGGCAAAGGCATACCCCCGCAACAAAATGATATTTTTTCCGCAATCGGTCTGGTTCAACAGCCATGACAATCTGCTGCGGTGCGCAAACGATCTGAAAAATCTTCAAAATGTGACAATATGTGCTCGCGATGAGCGGTCGTATAAACTTTTGCAGAAGTATTTTTCCAACAGTATAATGTTGGTTCCGGATATGGCATTTTGCATGGATATGAGCCGTTGGCGAAAACCGTGCAACCCCCGCCGCGATTTATTGCTGCTGCGTAACGATGCCGAAAGCAGAAGCTCTTCGCAGCTTGAGGCAGTAAGAAGCGGACCAGGGATTGACATTTCGGATTGGCCTTCCATGGAACAGGGGAGGTATCCCAATGCGGTGCTTTACGCAATGAAGATTCTTCATCGTCAGGTGCCGTATATTCTCGATTTGTATGCCCAAAAAATTTACAGGAAGAAAGTCATCTCCTCTGGCGTGGAGTTTGTTTCAAGGGCGAAACATGTTTATACGACGCGGCTTCATGGGGCGATCCTTGCGCTTCTGCTGGGCAAGCGCGTTTCCGTCTTTGACAATTCGTACGGCAAGTGCGGCGATTTTGTCAAAACATGGCTTTCGGACTGTAGTGATATTGAATTGTCAGGCTGAGATATGGCGGCTGTAAGTGTTATAGTTCCGGTATATAAGGTTGAAGAATACGTTTGCGAATGCATCGATTCTCTGCTTGCGCAGACATATACAGATTTCGACCTTGTTCTTGTCGACGACGGTTCTCCCGACAGATGCGGCGAAATCTGCGATGAATATGCCGGGCGCGACAGCAGGGTGCATGTCTTGCACCAAACAAATCAGGGGTTGTCGGCTGCCCGCAACGCCGGTATCGGATATGCTCTTGAAAAGCTTGATCCTTCGCATTTTGTTTTCGTGGATTCCGACGATTATGTCGCGCCGGATTATTTGGAAGAACTCGTCCGCGGCTCTGCGATGACGAAGGGTGCTGCCGCTGTCGGGTTTGCGCGTGTGTATGAGAGCGGCAAAGTCTGCCAGCCCCGCCGCCGCACCGGCTGGAGTATTATTGATGTTCAGGATTACTGGCGCTCCTCTGATGCTCTGACAGTCGTTGCATGGGGTAAGATATATCCCAAACCGTTGTTCGACGGAGTGAGATTCCCGTGCGGTCGAGTTCATGAAGATGTTTTTACAACACATAAGCTGCTCTTTAAGCATAAGTGCCTGGCAGTCAGCCGCAGGCCGCTTTATTTTTACCGTCAACGGCCGCAGAGCATATGCAACAGACCGTGGTCTCCGGAGAGACTCGATCAGGTGTACGGGCTTGTGGAGCAGTGCGCATTCCTGAGAGAGCGCGGTTTTGAGAGGGCGTACACCGCTGCGCGGGCCAAATTGCTCGGCGCGCTTTCTTCGGCATTGAAGCGCAGCGAATTGTCGCACGGCGGAAAGTCTGCAGAATTGACCGTGATACTGAAAGAAGAATTAAATCGCGCCCCTGTTGATTTCTGGACAAATCGCGCATACTACAGGAATACAATGCGCCACGGCTATTGTTTAAGATGGGTCGCGGGGATGTTGCATGATTTTGTAAAAATGCGCAGCCGTTCCTGGCTTTTGAACGAGGCGGTGCCGATTTTAAAGGAATTATGGGGCCGTGCGAGATAAATGTTTTGATATAATACGGTTATGAGTAAACTTAAACTTGGTATCCTAGGCTCGGGCTCAGGGTCAAACATGCAGTCGATTGTCGATGCAATCGAGGCGGGAACTCTTGACGCCGAGGTTAAACTTGTTCTTGCAGATGTTAAGGACGCGAAGATTCTCGACAGGGCCCGAAAGCATGGCATTGACGCAATGTACTTGGACTGTTCGGAGTGGAAGACAAAATTGGAGGGCGCATGCGAGGACAAATGCATAGAACTGTTAAAAGCCGCTGACGTCGACACCGTTGTCCTTGCCGGTTTTATGCGCATTGTCAAGCCGAAGCTTCTTGCGGCGTTTCCCGACAGGATCATAAACATCCACCCAGCCATTCTTCCGGCCTTCCCCGGCGTTCACAGTTGGGCTCAAGCGCTCGACTACGGGTGCAAGGTCGCCGGGGTCACGGTTCATTTCGTGGATGCCGGCACGGACTCGGGGCCCATACTTGTTCAGAAGGCTGTGCCCGTGCTTGAGGACGATACGCCCGAGACTCTTCATGCGCGCATTCAGATTCAGGAGCATATCGCCTATCCGGAGGCTTTGCGCATAATCGCCTCCGGCAAATACCGTTTTGACGGCCGACGGGTGCGCATAGGCTGACGTGAGAGATAAGTCGGAGGCCAAGCGGTC
>JAZOTG010000019.1:0-4066 GCA_045657505.1 Kiritimatiellia bacterium
CGCGGTCTTTGAAAATCATCAGCGCTTCGAGGCCGGGCCTTTCTCCGTGTTTCCGTTTTCGGTTCCGCACGACGTCCCCGACCCTGTGGGCTTTCTGATCGAGGCGGAAGGGAAGACTTACTTTCACGCTACAGATGTAGGCACACCGCTTGAGTCGATCGGGCGCTATCTTTCCGAGGCGGACGTGGCAACCATAGAGTCCAATCACGACCCAGTGATGCTGTCGCAGAGCAATCGTCCCGAAAGCATTAAAAAACGCATCCTTGGACAGCGCGGGCATCTGTCCAATTATGATGCGGCAGGCCTCGTGCGGCGTTACGCAAACGCAAGGCTCAAAAAACTGTTTCTTGCGCATCTTTCGGGCGAGTGCAACGCGAGCCACATAGCGGAAGACGTGATGCGTCGTGCGCTTGCCGAGTCGTGCGCGCCTGGTGTGCCGTTTGAAACGCTTTCACAGGATTCAATATCATCCTTCACATGTTAGATTTTCAGAATATATCGGTTCATTACGGGCATCAGGATGTTCTTTCGAACGTCACCTTCAGAGTCAACAAGGGTGACAGGGTGGGTGTTGTTGGCCCGAATGGCAGCGGCAAGTCGACATTGTTCAGGATCGTTCTGGGCGAAATGTCCACTGATACAGGCGAGCTCGTCATAGAGGGCAATCCCCGTATCGGGTGGACGCGGCAGAATCCCGAGCCCGACACGCCGGAGGAAACGCTTCTTGAATATTCTTTGCGTGCGATTCCCGGTCTTTCTGAAATGGAAGAGGAGATGAGCCGTCTTGAGGGCGAACTTGACGATCCCGTCAAGCTGAAAAGATACGGGGAGCTGCAGACCCGTTTTGAGCATCTTGGCGGTTACGATATCGAAACGCGCGTCAAGGTGGCTCTCGGCGGATTGGGTTTTTCGGTTGAGGAGTTTTCAAAACCGTTCAAGTCGTTTTCGGGCGGCTGGAGAATGCGCGCAGAGCTTTCACGCGTGCTTGCGTCCAAACCCGATCTGCTTTTGCTTGACGAACCGTCAAACTATCTTGACCTGCCCGCCGTGGAATGGCTTCAGAAGTTCCTCAAGGTATACGACGGAACGCTGATGCTGATTTCGCACGACAGATTTCTTTTGCGCACTCTGACCGACACGATTGTAGAGGTTGATGCCGGGACTGTAACACGCTACGAAGGCGATCTTGACTATTATCTTGTCGAGAGGGAGGTCCGTTACGAGCATCTCAAGGCCGCCAAGGAGAATCAGGACCATCATCGCGAGCAGCTCCAGCGGTTCGTGGACAGATTCCGCGCGCAGGCCGCCAAGGCTTCGCAGGCGCAGAGTCGTCAAAAGCAGATCGACAAGATAAACGAGGCGCGCATCGTTCTGCCCAAGAGATATACAAATTCGGGCAGGCTTCGTCTTGCAGAACCGCCGGCGAGCGGCATCGAAATGTTCCGCTGCGAGGATCTCGTCTTTTCATATGACGGCATAAGGAACGTGCTTGACGGCATTTCGTTCAACATTACGCGCGGCGACAAGGTCGCGCTTATCGGCTACAACGGCCTTGGCAAGACAACTTTGATGCGTATTATCGCCGGAACGAGAGAGCCTACTTCGGGTAAGGCCGTGCTGGGGCACAATGTAGTGCCGGGCTATTTGTCTCAGGAGTTCGCCGAAACTATTCCGCCCGACATTTCTGTTTATCGCAACGCGAAGAATGCGTGGGATGCCCACGGCGGCGGTCCAGAAAAGCAGTTCCGCAATCAGCTTGGCGCATTCGGGTTTGATGAAAACGATGTTGAAAAGCCGGCGGGCGTGCTGTCCGGCGGAGAGAAGATAAGGCTCGCGTTTTTAAGGCTCTTTCTTACGGCCCCCAACCTGCTGCTTCTTGACGAGCCGACAACGCACCTCGATCTTGACGGCCGTCGTCTTCTGCAGGACGCCCTCAAAAAATACTCCGGCACGATATTTTTAGTTTCACACGATATTGAATTCGTGAGAGAAGTGGCAACGAGCGTGATAGAGATTACGCCTGAAGGCATCCGGTCTTTCCCGGGCGGTTATGACTACTATTGCGAGAAGAAGTCCGAGCTTGCATCCCTGCAGAGCGCGTCGAAGAGCGACGACATGCCTCGCGTGCAGCAGGCGGTCCCGCCGGCGGGCGAGAGCGAGCAGAAATTGACGTCGAAGGAACTTCGTCAATTGCGTGCCGCACAGCGCGCGAAAACTGCACCAAAGGTAAAAGAGCTTAAATCCAAAATAGAGAGGGCCGAGAAAAAGATTGACGAACTTCAAGCGGCGCTTGACGAGGCGAGCGCTGAACTGTTCAATCCTACGGCATCTACAGATTTTGCAGAGGTGAACCGCAAGGTGAGAACTCTTCAGTTTGAAATTGACCGCTACACTTCCGAATGGGAGGAGGCGGCCGAAGAGCTTGACGCGTTAACCCGTGAAGGATAGATTGGCTTTTCTGAAAACAGCAACTTGCGTCAGAAGTGATTTTTTTGATATAATTTTCGCCATTCTATCCACGGTGGGTAGGGTGAAGCGAATGATTCGGGTCTCTCCATAACCCCGGACAAAGCGGATTAATCTTAGTCTAAACAAAGGATTGAAAGGAAAAAAGATGGAAATGCCTACATCAGCCCTCACGGGAGTCAGCCTCAAGGATATGTTCGACGCCGGTCTCCACTTTGGTCACCAGACAAAGCGTTGGAATCCCAAGATGAAGGGTTATATTTTCGATAAGCGCAACGGTATCCATATTATCGATCTTACTCAGACGGTCACTCTTCTTGACGAGGCTGCTGAATTCCTCCGCAACACTGTACTTTCCGGCAAGAATGTTCTTTTCGTGGCCACCAAGAAGCAGGTTTCCGAGCTCGTCAAGGATTTTGCGACTTCTGTAGAGCAGTTCTACATCACCGAGCGCTGGCTCGGCGGCACCCTCACAAATGCCAAAACGATTCGTTCGTCTGTCAAGCGTATGCGTCAGCTCCAGGCTACCGCCAAGGCTAATGGCGGCGAACTTTCCGAGCACAAGCAGGAGGCTTCCATGCTCCGCCGCGAGCTCAACAAGCTTGAGAAGAACCTTACCGGTATCGCCGATATGGCCGAGCAGCCCGGCGCGATCGTTGTCGTTGACGTCGTTCGCGAGGCCAATGCCGTCAAGGAGGCTGTCCGTCTCGGCATCCCCGTGGTGGCCATCGTCGATACAAACGCCGACCCTGAGCCTATCGATTACGTGATTCCCGGCAATGACGACTCCGTACGCGGCGTCGAGCTCGTTCTCGGCGGCCTGGTCAAGGTTATCAAGACAGCCAACGATGAGTATTCTGCCAAGGTTGCCGAAGAGAACCGCAAGCGCGAGGCCGACCGTGCAAAGCGTGACGAGGCCGAGAAGGCCGCCCGTGCGGAGCGCAAGGCAAAGAGCGCAGCCGGCAAGGAGGGTGCAAAGCGCGCTCCCCGCAAATCAACTGTAGCCGTCAATGTCAAGGCCGCCGCCCGCGCCGCCAAGGAGGCCGCTGAGGCCAAGGCAAAGGCCGATCTCGAGGCCAAGCGTCAGGCTGCTGTTGTCGAGGCAGAGGCCGCCGCCCGTGCCGCCGAAGCCGCTCCCGCCGCCGAGGCTCCCGCTGCAGAGTAATAGTAGCAAAAGTTCAAGAAAGGTTTTTTCCAATGGCAATCACAATTCAGGAAATCAAGGAGCTCCGCGAAGCCACCGCTGCCGGTATGGGCGCTTGCAAAGAGGCTCTTACCGCAACAAACGGCAATATGGAAGAGGCCATCAAGTACCTTCGCGAGAAGGGTCTTGCCGTGGCCGCCAAGCGCGTTGACAAGGAGTCCAAGCAGGGCATCGTCGCCCTCGCCGAGGCCGCCGACAAGAAGTCGATGGCGCTTGCCGAGATCAACTGCGAAACCGACTTCGTCGCCAAGACCGAAGCGTTCATCAAGTTCGTCGACGATGCGGCCAAGGTCGCGCTCGAGGGCAAGGATATCGAAGCTACGCACAACGACGACGACAAGATGCTCCTCACCAAGACCGGTGAAAACGTGAAGAGCCGCCGCAGCGAGCGTTACG
>JAZOTG010000020.1:0-3446 GCA_045657505.1 Kiritimatiellia bacterium
TTATGCGCTCGTTTGGTCAAAAGATGGCGAATTTGACGGTTTTTCCGCGAACGGCGAGTGTATTGATGCGAATGACCGCATAGTTCTTATTGCGCCGGTTGCAAAGGGCGGGTGTTGTCCGAACGTTCTTTTTCAAATTCCGGCGGCGGAGGCAAACGAGCTTTCCGGCGGAAAGTACGCCGTCTATCTTCTGGATACGCGCGTTGCCGAGGGTGAGACCGTGCGTCCGCGCGGTACGGTGAACGGTAAACTTGCGCTTATGAACGGCTATGGCGCGGCGAGCGCGAATCTGGCGCTCGGCGGTTCGTCTTCTGATAAAACCGCGCAGGAAAGTGAAAAAGAACAAAAAGGGCAGGTCGCATCCCTGCTTTGCGCCGCTCCCGCCGGTTGCGAGCAGCCGCGCATCAAGGCGATGCGCATTGAGGGTGATAACGTATTTCTTACAGTTGAGAACCTCAAAGGGTTCATGCGCGTCAGTTCCGGCGGCAATGTCGCCGCTTCGGACATGACAGACGCCGCCGTTGAAACGCAGGGCGGCGCGGAGGATGTAACTTTGGTTACGCGAAAGCCCGGAGCTTCCGGGTTTTTCAAGGTGATTCGCAACGGCAACTAAAAGGGTGCGGTCATGAGAAAATCTTGTTTTAAAACTAATGCGTTGAGGCGCGGCGGTTTCGCGGGCTTTTTCAAGGCTTTGGCGCTCTTCGCTCTGTGCGTCGCGACTTTACTCCCAGCTTCTGCGGCGTATACTGTGGCGAATGGTGTCGCGACGGTGACGGTGCCCAATCCGGCTACGGAAGCGCAGAACCGTCAGGCGCTTGCCGATCTTCAGGAGGCGCTTGATGACGACAGTGTTTCGACCGTCATTATTACGCACACTATTAAATTAACTGACGGGACTTACCTTTCAGCGGGCAGTACTTCGCCGAAAAAGATTGTTCAGGTGGCAGAGCCTTTTCTGCCAGAAAACGGGAAAGTGACATTGACCAAAAGCTCAACAGCCGCTGATGCCCAGTTAGACACCATTGAAACGCCTGTCGCCGGCTCTTACAGCACCTATAACCTTTTTGACATAACAGCCGGAGCTCATGTCACCATCTCAAATATTACGCTGATGGGCGGCTTTGAAGGCTCAAGACAGGTCAATGGTGACGGCGCGACGACGGGCGGCATCGACAATAGCGGCACGCTTGAGATGTACGATGTCGATATTACCCGCACCGGTACGGCGCTTCTCAACAGGCCCGGCGCGACGGCGGTGCTTGCTGGCTGTAATATTGTTCGCAATGCCAACTGGTATGGTGGCGGTATTCTCAACTTCGCACAGGCGAGTTCAACATCGAGCGGAACGACCTATAGTAACGGCGGTACTCTTATTATGGATCGCTGTTCTTTGACCGAAAACGAGTCTTTGGGGCCTTCACATGGCGGCGGCGCGGCGGAAAACCAAGGGTATATGTACCTCAATAACTGCGTCGTTGCCAATAATGCGTCGACGGAAATCGGCGGAGGTATCAACAACTGCAAAGGCGGTCAGCTTTACGTGATGAACTCTACGTTTACCGGCAACATTACGACCGCCGATGAATATGGGGTTACGGCAGGCGGTGCAATTGGTAACGCCGGTGAAGCGGGTAATGTGTATATCGTCAACTCGGTTTTTGCGCATAACGGTTATGACTATGGTGAATATGTCAACCCATCCTCTATCGGGCGCTATAAAGATTCCACATCCGGTCATCTTTGCCATCTTGCCAATACGGTTGTTGATGCTACCGCAGGTATGGATCGCTTGGATGCGACGAATGTTACCGTTAAATATGAAGGTATTTTCAATGGGTATTCCGAAGGAGGAATCGTTGCGGCTGGTGGCCATAATGATGTAAATGGCGTAAAATATTCCTCTGATTTTACTCATCCGCTCATTTCAGCTCCGACGGATGATCCTTATCGGTATTCTCATGAAATGGCGACGGTTGAAACCAACCACTACATGTTTACGCTTTCCGTTCCTACTTATTTTGATTATTCAGGTATTTTGAATGGATCTGATAAAAAGCCATTTATGGGGTACAATAATGGCGAGGAAATTGTTAAACTTGGTAACGACACTCTTATGCCTAATGAGAGTATGATTGTCGATGAGACCTTTGAAGGGGAGTCAAGAACTCCTTACAATATGATGGGGTCGGGGTATGTCAAGCCGCTCCTTGATCATGAAGAACCGCTTCCTCCAAATTTCTTTGAAGTGCGTCTTGGAAGCTTCACCGGCGGCAAGGTGTCCGGCGTTACTGTTTATGGTGATAGCTACATATCCAATTCCGTTGTTACCGTGCATGCGATGGCGGACAGTGCCTACTATCTGAACGGCTGGATAATCAATGATAAGGTAGTAAAGGATAGTGCTCAGAAGTATGTTTTTTCATTCACGGTTACGGAGCATATTAAAATTGTTCCTCTCTTCCAGCCAGTGGAAACGAAGATTCACCGTGTACGCCAACGCTATCCGTGGAATAATTTGGTGGACATAGATTATTCTGTTGCCGAGACGAATGCGACGCGCTATCGCCTTGTCTTTCTTGCTACTTACGAGGAAGACGGTGTCACCAATACGATTCAGCTTAAAACATTTCGCAAGAACGCGAATGTTGCAGAGGTGCAGCGCTTGGGCGGTCGTGAAGATCTGCATCGTTCCGGCGAACATCGCGTGACGTGGGATTCGGCTGCGGACGGGGTTAAACTTAAGGGCAAAAAAGTATTTTATCGCGCCTTGGCTTGCGAGGGAGAGGAGAGATGAAACAGATGAAAATAAAGTATCTGGCTTTTCTCGCTTTGACGTTTGCTGCGCTCTTCGCGTCAGCTGCTATCGTCACGAAAGATGTCACCAAATGGAGCGGCGGCGGTAGTAGTTTGACAGCTGCGGTAAACGGGGCGAAAGATACAGATACGACGATTATCCGGCTGACGACGGATTTGGTTGTCAATTCCGATGTAGAAGTGCGCGGCGGAACTAAAGGAAAAATCAAGAAGATTATTATTACAAGTGATGGTGATGTCCGCAGAACAATCCGTAACCGGAGCTATACCTACCGGACAAGAATCTATGCCGGCGCGACGCTCGTTATGTCGAACATTGTTTACGACTGTGCGGGCGAAGAGCAGGCGGAGGACGTATTCCTTTTAAACCCTCAAAGCATAAGCGGCTCAACGACGAATGTTGCACGAATGGTGCTTGAAAAAGGCGCGACGGTCAAGGATGCCGTTTTAACGTCATCAACTCGTGCCGAGAATGCCGTTTTTCACGTCAAGGAAGGCGCGGTACTCACCATCAGGGACGGCGCGGAAATTCTGAACTGCAGAAACAATTCCAATCCTGGCAAGGGCGGGGCGATCTGCTGTGATTATGGAACAATTATTATGACGGGCGGTACCATTGCTGGGTGTTGGTC
>JAZOTG010000021.1:0-1882 GCA_045657505.1 Kiritimatiellia bacterium
CGCTTGGCCTCCGACTTGATCGGCGGAAACCCGGAAATGAAAGCGCTCTGCACGGTACTCGCGGTTCTGTCGGCGCTGCTGTTTCAGGGGTGCCGCATCGGCGGCGGAGATCTCCGCGAGCCGATCGCAAGTCAGGCGATAGAGACGGTCGCCGGCGAGAAATGGACGCTCCGGCTCGATGAAAACCGCGACTCCGTTTTTTTCTGGCGCGCATTGTCGGATGACGAGCGCGTCACCGTCGTTCTGGTTCCGTCGGTTTACGACGAACAGTCCGGCAGGCGGGTGACGGAGGCGGAAATAAGCGTTCTTGCGGGATTCGACGGAGCGGCCGTGGTGACGTTTGAAAACCGCAGCGAAAAAACGGGATATGTCGCAAGAAGAGTCGATCTGTCGTTTTTTTCGCGCACGGGGAATTTCGCTCCGTGGAAGTGACGGCGTCGCATTTGCGTGAATGAGTAATATGGCATTGGTCCGTTTAAAGGCGGGTAATGATACAATTAATGTCGCAGGAAGTTTTGTGATTGGGATTTTGGGTGGTTTAGGCTCAAGAATGGGTTGGAGTGATAGTTTGAACTTGCGCTTACAGTGGGCCTTTGTGGAGGGTTTACGACATTTTCGACTTTTTCGAAGGAAGCGTTTTCTTTCGCAACGACGGGGCGCTGAGGTGCTTTCAGCCTATATGTCATTGGAAGTGGTGTTCTTGGACTTGCTGCAACAGCAGTCGGATTTATGTGTTCGAGAGGATGAAAGAGTGGATAATTTAAGACAGATGCTTATGGCGATGTCGCCGGAGGAGTTTTGAGCGGTGGCGCGGGAGCGTGAGCTTGAGGAATGGCGCAATATTAACCGCTTTTGCGGTAAGTGTGGTTCGTTGATGGATAAGCACTCTAATGTTGCTGAGCGGGCGATGGTGTGTCTTAAGTGCGATTATACTGCATATCCCAAGCTTTCGCCAGTGGTGATTGTGTTGGTGACGAAGGGTGATAAAATTCTTTTGTAGCGCAATACGTATTACAAGCTTCGAAACTGGACGCTCGTTGCGGGCTTCGTGGATGCTGGCGAGAATTTCGAGGATGCTGTTCGGGGCGAGGTTATGGAAGAGGCCTCAATTGAGGTTAAAGACCTTCGCTATTTCGGTTCTCAAACTTGGCCGTTCCCATCAAATATTATGGTTGGCTTTCGCGCTGAGTACGCATACGGAGAGCTTACGCCTGACGGTGAGAAGATTATTGAAACTGCAATCAGAATGTGGTGTTCTGCCTATATCCGCGCAGTGTGAGATTGGTACGGCGGAGGAACATTTTTCTTAAGAACGAGTCTGATTTGTAGCCGCACTGCGCAACGACGGCGGCTATCGGGAGTTTTGTGCGAGAGAGCAAGTGGCAGGCTTTTTGAAAGCGTTGTTCGTGAATTTCTTCTAGTATGGTGCGCTTTGTTTCGTGTTTAAATAATTTAGTAGCTAGTCGGCGCGAGCAATTCATTTCTCGGATAACATCATCTAAGGAAATATTTTCTTCGCATGCATGGCACCGGATGTATTCAAGGGCGCGTCTGACTCGCGGGCTTGTTCCTTGGGGAAGCGCAGTTGAGCCTCTATGAATTATGTGAATAGGACCGTATTTTTTAATCCGTCCTTTCTTTTGGTGAGAAGAGTTATTGCCTTGAGGGGTTTTTATTTCTTCTGAAAGCATTTTTGCAAGGTTGTAGCCAGCACCTTCAAAGTCTGGCTCTACACTTGTTAATCCAGGAAAAACTGATTCGCAATAGATTTCATCATTATCAATTCCGACAATGGCAACTTCATCAGGTATTGATAGTCCTGCTGACTTCGCTGCATGGAAAGCCTTTATCGCAAATTCGTCGTTTGCACCTAGAATCCCAC
>JAZOTG010000022.1:0-1812 GCA_045657505.1 Kiritimatiellia bacterium
TCGATGATGGAAAGAAGACGGTGATTATCGGAAAGCTTACGTGTTTTTTCAGCCGATCCCTGCCCTTCAAGCGCAATAAAGCCGAATTTCTGCAGAATGTCGCGAACATCATTGGAATAGCCGAGAAGATAATCATTGAAATTATCCAGAAGGAGCGCTTCATTGTTCGTAGCCTGGGCTTTAAGACGGTTAAGAGTCCATTTACTCGTATTGTAGTAAGGTAGACCGGTAATATCCCTAAGAACATCAGGATCGACATTCGCCGCCGTCTCCTCTTTTATATACGCCTCCACCTCATTCTTAGTCGGCTCCAAAAGCGCATCAAGCCGCCTCAAAACAATCATCGGCAAAATAACATCACGATATTGCCCACGCAAAAAAACATCTCGAAGAACATCATCCGCAATATTCCAAATAAGCGAAACCATCTGGTTATGCGCCATATCAATCATCATCACATCTCCCACTTCTGCCCGCACTCTCCCAAAACACACCAGCATCGCGGACAAAAGAAAAACGTGGCGTGCCTTCTAATCTATGTCTTGAGAGAGGCACGACCAAGCGCCTACAAAGAAACACAAATAGAAGACACGCCACGTGTGATTACACACGTAGCGCATCTCACATATCCAGCTTCTTTGAATGAAATTTTGGTCGTTTTCTCTCAAAGCCAAATACGCAAGATTGCGTACGCTGTTACGGTTAGCTTTCGCACCCGCAACTCGTTCCTATTGAGTCTTCACCACTTCTACACGTTCTACATGTTCTACACGGTTAAAAACTTTCCGTGTATTCAGTGTATTCCGTGGTTACTCACCCCTGGAACCACCTGCCGCGCATATCAGCCGCGACTGGTCTATATCGTTTCAATCAATCGTTAGATTTTTCCTTTTTGATTTTTTCATCCCGTATATTGCAGCGGATGAAAGAGCGGTAAAAGGCGCTACCAACACAAGGCCGAAACTTCCAACGAGAGTTTTGACAATTTCAGAGCCAACAATTGCCGTATTAATAAAATCAAGCGGTCTTGTACCTTCTGCAGCAAAAACCATCAATAGCGTCAAATAGCCGCCAGAATAAGCCAACAGCAATGTTGTAACCATTGTACCGACAACTGCCCTGCCAATGCGGCAGGCGGATAAAAAGATCTGTCTCGGTTTTAATGACGGGTTGTGACGGATCACTTCGTCAACTCCAGCCGATATATCCATGGCAAGATCCATTATCGCACCCGAAGAAGACAATACTACCGCACCGACAAACAGTCCTGTAAGGTCTAATGTAGAAGTTGATGAATATACAAGCTGCTGCACTGCCGGCATATTTACGCCGTCAATGTGCATTACATATGAGAAAAATTTAGAGAGAAATATCGAGGCTACAACACCAAGTATAGAACCGAAGAAGGCGCATACGCCTTTTTTAGTGAAACCAGCTACTAAAAATATAATTACAGCAGTCAAAAAGGCGACAGTCGTAAGTACGACAAGCGACGGATCGGCCCCCGACAAAACCAACGGCACCAAAATCTTCCAGATTGCAAGGCAGGAAAAGAAGAACGTAAAAAGCGCCCTAACTCCAACCCACCCGCCAAAGAGGCACAAAAAACCCGCAAAACATGCCAATAAAACTGTCATCCATCCGATTCGCCAGTAATCGCGGGCTACGAGAACAGTCGATTCTTCGTCGATATGTTCGGGCAAAACAACAAGAGCCTTATCTCCCGGTTTAAATTTTTTATCATGCTCCAATTGCGCGAGCAATTCGTTGTCGGCACGGATTGTACGCCCGTCTGGAAGCTTCACTATTAGG
>JAZOTG010000023.1:0-14590 GCA_045657505.1 Kiritimatiellia bacterium
GTTTTCGCCACAAAGAAGAATCTTAGAGTTTTTCGCATTAAAAACATGGAGAGGCTTACCGATTTTGTGGCAAAGCATGTGGTTGACTTCAAATCTCTTGTCGATGGCGGCATCGTCGCCCAGACATCGTTCTCTGTCAATGCAAGAAAGCCAGAGGATATGATGCCAGCGTATTGCAATAGGAAAATCGTTGATAAAGCGAGCGGGGAGACAAGCTACAAAGAGTATAAAATCGCAAGAATGCCTACGGCCAAGGAATATGAAGATCTTGTGTTCGGCTGGCTCGTGGAGGCTGGCGTGACGTCGAATTCGGTTCTTTATGTCAAGGACGGTGTCACGGTGGGCATTGGTACGGGCGAGCAGGACCGCGTAGGTGTCGCTGAAATCGCACGCGACAAGGCGTATACAAAGCATGCCGATTGGATTTCGTGGGAGAAGTATCAAAAGCCGTACAACGATTTGAGACTCGTCTTCGGCGAAACGGACGGAGCGCTCAAGCAGGCCGAAATCATGGAGCAGACGCGAGCCGAGAAGGGCGGACTGCCTGGGTGCGCAATGGTCTCAGACGCGTTTTTCCCGTTCCGCGACGGTGCGGAGGTTGGCATTCGCGAAGGAATCACTTCAATCGTGCAGCCGGGCGGCGCCATACGCGACTGGGATGTAATTGACTGCTGCAACGAGGCCGGCGTGGCGATGGTCTTTACCGGGCAGCGTAGTTTCCGCCACTAAGCAATTTATCAGGTGCAGCAAGGGAGTGTAATATATGAACGGGATAACATTTGGCGAAGCGTGGGCATACGGTGGTCCGCTTATGTGGGTGCTTGCATTTTTCTCTGTGATGTCGTTTGCCATTACATTGTATATTCTGTTTTCACAGCGTAAAAAGCCATTTATCAAGGCTTCCATAGCGCGGCTTAAAAAGTCCAAAGACCCGGAAGCGGAAGGAGCCCGCATAGCCGAGCGCATTCAAGCCAGTGTTGACTGGCTTGCCGATATCGCGGCGATCGCTCCGCTCGTCGGCCTGCTTGGTACTGTTCTGGGCATGTTTCAGGCCTTTGGCGGAATAGCGACCGACGTTGCCGCCGGAGCCAAGCCGGTTGTTCTCGCTCAAGGAGTTTCGCAGGCCATTGTAACTACGATCTTCGGCCTTGTTGTAGCAATACCTTCGCTTGTAATGCATGCGTTTTTGCGCCGCCGCGCCTCGCGCCTTATCGCCGCGCTTGAGGAGAAAGCCGATGAAGTTTTCGCCTAAATCATCGTCAAAGCCAACGGCGCTAACGCTCACGTCAATGCTTGATGTGATATTCCTTCTGCTGTGCTTCTTTGTCACCGTTAGCGTGTATTCGCAGTGGGAGAGCGAAATAAGCATAAAATTGCCGTCGGCAGAAACAGCCGATGAGCCTAACCGTCTGCCCGGTGAGGTTATAATAAACATTGCAGAAAGCGGGTCGGTGCGCCTTAACGGAATGGACATGAGTTTGTCAGACCTTCAATCGCGACTTTCCAAACTCTCCAAGATATACCCCGACCAGTCAGTAATCATACGCGCCGACCGAGTCACAAAGTACGAGTTTCTTGTCGACATAATTGATACGTGTCGCAAGGCGGGGGTTTGGAATTTTTCGCTTGCCACATCTAACGGAGAGAAGTCTCCATGATGTTTTTTGCGCTTATTGCCGCTGCAGTCACGGTATTGCCTTCCGACAGGATGGCAATGGCCGATCGTCTGTTCGACCGCGGCGATTACGCAAGTGCAAGAGTCGAGTACAAGGCTCTTCAAAATCAAGAAGGCATTCCCGCCGACGAGATTCTTTACCGCCTTGCGGAGTGCGACCGTCTCGCCGGCGATTCGGTCAAGGCAAAATCGGCATATGGAGAGTTGATTCAAAAATTCCCTCTTTCGCGGCATGCCGACCGTTCTCGCCTAATGAGTGCACTCTCTTGCGAGGGGCAGGAACGCGTTTCGGCGTTGAAACTGCTCGACTCCGACAAGGTGCGTCCCGCTGTCAGGGCAAGCGCCCTGTACCATCTTGGTACCGCCACCGGCGACAAGGACGCGCTTGCGCGATGCATAAAACTCGAGCCCAAGGGACCATACGCCCTGTATGCGAAGTTTCATCACGCATCACTCGTGGCCGACGACCCCAATCCTGCCGTGCGCAGGGCAGCTGTAGGCGAGTTGCTTGATGTTTATTACAGCGGCGACAGCCGCCTTGCGCGCGAGGCGCTTTATTTTGCTGCGGTCAAATGTTACGGTGAAAAACGCTACGACGAGTCGTCCATCCTTTTTAGGCGTTACGTAAAGGGGGCCGCCAAGGATGACGCAAGGCTGATTGCCGCAAGGAATTATGCTGCATGGAGCGATTATCTCTTGGGCCGTTATTCCGACGCCGCCGCCATATGCGAGGGTACCGGCAGCGATGACGCCGCCTATCTGCTTGCTGTCTGCGCCTATGCAAACGCAGATTACACCAAGGCGAGAGAATTGATGGCAAAGTATCTTGAAGATTTTCCCCAGGGGCGCTTCCGCTCTGCAATCGAGTTGCCGCTTTCAAGGATGGATTTCGATTCGGCAGAAAAATCCAACGCCCCTGCCAAGATGATTGAGGCAGCCCGGCGCGCCGCCGCAATATCAGAAAAACCTCATGACAGGCTTCGTCTTGCCTGGGCTTACGAAAAGAGCGAGCGTCATGCGGAGGCCTGCAAAGAGTATTCCGCGCTTGCAAAGGACTGTCCTGATGCACCTGAGGCTGCAGAGGCGCTCTTTCGCAAGGCTATGATCGATATTCGCGGGCAAAAGTGGTCGGCCGCCGAATTGGCGCTTGCCGAATTGCTCGCCTCGCCCAAGTGCGAATCGCGTCGCGCGGAGGCCCTCTATTGGAGAGGCATCTCTGCTGTGCGTCTGGGGCACGAACAAAATGGCGCGCAGTTTCTGCGGGAGGCCCTCAAGATGGGGCTTGGCCTTGACCAGTCGCGCGAGGCGCGTCTCATACTCGCCGACGAAGATTTCAAGGCAGGTCGCGTCGCACAGGCCAGAGCCGAGTACGCGCGTCTTGTGCGAGAGGGTGCAACCGAGCGTATGGGGGCCGCCAAATTAAGCGCAGTAGGCCGGTTTCTTCTTGACTCTACCGAGGGTGAAAAGGCGTTGGACGAGGTTAAAGCATGCGCAAAGGCGCTTTTGAAGGTTTCTGACAAGTCTCCGCAATGGCGGCAGGAGGCATTCTCGCTTCTTGGCGAGGCGGAGGAGGCCGGCGGCGAATATTCCTCCGCGATAGGGTCGTACAGGCAGGCGCTTGCCGAGAAGGTCTGCACCGAACGCCGCAGGAGTGCTGCGTTGCGCTTCGGCATCCTTTTGTACAGGGCGGGCGAACTTGAAGAGGCGGAGACGGCTCTCAAGGAGGCTGTCAAACTGAACAGCGCCGATTCATCGGCCCGTGCCAACGCGTATCTGCATTTAGCCAAGACCCGTCTTGCAAATTCCGATGTTCAAGGCGCGTGCGACTATGCAACAGTTGTTGTGACGCTTTTTGACGATCCGCAAACGGTGGCTGCGGCCAAAAAGATTCTTTCTGCGCATTCCAAGGAGGAGAAATAAGAATGGATGACCGCAGAGAGAATCTTGTGCTTGCGGCCGTGGTGCTTTCGCTTGCCGTTCACGGAGTGCTGATGTTCTTTATGCGTCCCCAGGTTATGGCCCGCATTACAGGCTCTGGAGCCAGTTTGCGCGAGCGTACGGCCATGGTTGCAAAACAGCGTCCCGCGTATGAAGACTCCGTCCGTCTTGATGTTTTTGACGATATTAAGCCGGAGCTTGAATTCCCCGAGGCCCGTACGGACGATGCGGCGCTGCGCGCTGATGAGACGCTTAAAACTCTTAAAGATCTGACGCACAAGCCGGACGCCGTCGCCAATGAAGCCCTTAAGGATGTGGCAGTGCCCAAAATCACAGTCGATCCGTCGGAGGTGCTCTCTCGCCCTGTTGACGAGGGCGACGCGCCTTCGTTGCCGCAGCTTTCTCCGGCTGTGCATTCAGCAGTTTCTGCCGCACCTTCCGCTGTTCGGCCGCTGGCATTGCCGCGGGCGGTGCCCTCCCCGTTGACAGCCACAGCCGTTCAGGTTAAGCCTCTTGAGCCGATTCCAGTTCCGGTCGCCGACGAGAAGGTTGCCGACAAGGCGTCGAAACTTCCTGAGCCTGAAAAGCAGGCGCAGACGGCGGCGGCATATGAGCCGGTCAAGGAAGTGATGGCCGAAATCAGCGAGAAGATTGTTGAATCCGAAAAGGCCGCCGTGCGCGATCTGCTCAATGTGAAGGGCGCAAGCGAATTGTCAGACGCGGTGCATACCGTTGCAACATCCGCCTCGCAAGGCGACTGGGATTATTTCAGGGTGCGCATTACCGCCCGCGATGATCTGAAGGTTGTGCCCAAGGATGTGGTGATTCTTATTGACGCTTCCGGCTCGATTTCGAACGATCGTCTCAAGAGCTGTCGCGCAAGCGCCAAAAAACTTCTGCGTTCGTGCATGAATTCCAACGACAGGTTTAATATCGTGGCGTTCCGCGACGATTTCCGCTATGCCTTTAAAACATGGCAGGAGTGCGGCAGGGACAGTTATGAGCGCGCCGAGCGCTGGATGGACAATCTTGCCGCGCACGGGCGCACCGACGTTTTCTCTACAGTTGCATCGGTGCTTAAACTGCCGCGCGACCCGGCTCGTCCGCTTATCGCGCTTGTCGTCACCGACGCTATAGCCAACAAGGGCGTGGTCGAAACCTCACAAATACTTTCTCGCTTTTCCAAACTGAATGACGGGCTTGTCTCCGTGTATATGTACGGCGTCAAGGAAGAGGCCAACCGCGAGCTTATAGATGTTCTCACCAAAGGCAATCGCGGGGAAGGGTTTGTGCATGAAGGTTCGCGCAGGCATGCCGGCAGAGAGCTTGAGGCATTCAGCGAACGCTTTCGCGACCCGGTAATGACGGATTTGAGAGTGGTGTTTTCGGCTGATTCAAAGGCTCAGGCTTTTCCAACGCTTTTGAAAAACCTCTATCGCGGCCGTATGGTCGAAATTGTGGGCCGCGTGCCTAAAGGCACGAGAGACATCGCCTTCTCGCTGAAAGGGCTAAACGGAGAAAAACCGTACGAGGGTTTTTTCCGCTACAAAATTTCATTAATGCCTTTTGACGCTGAAGTGCCGGTGCTGTGGGCCGCAGAAAAGTCGGTTGCCGATAGGCTGCGCTGATGAGTAGTGCCGGTAAATAGTGATAAGATTTTCATAACAAGGTGTAAAGGAACTTATGGGAGATAAACGTAAAATTGTCGTAACAAGTGCATTGCCGTACGCTAACGGTGATATTCATATCGGGCATTTGGTTGAATATGTTCAGACCGATTTCTGGGTGCGATTCCAGAAGATGAGGGGGCACGACTGCGTTTATGTGTGCGCTGATGACACGCATGGTACTCCCATAATGCTCCGTGCGCGCAAAGAGGGTATAACGCCAGAGGAGCTTATTGCCCGCTCCCATCAAGCGCACATGAAGGATTTTTCAGATTTTCAGGTGAGCTTCGATAATTACTATACAACAAATTCTCCAGAGAATAAGGAACTTTCAGAGCGCTTCTTCGCAGCTATGCGCGACTCTGGGGCAATAACTACGCGTACTACGCCCCAGCTCTATTGTGAGCATTGCAAGATGTTTCTTCCAGACCGTTTTGTAAAGGGCGAGTGTCCTAAATGCGGAGCGCCCGGACAGTATGGTGACAGCTGCGACAAGTGCGGCGCGACTTATGGCGCGGAGGAACTTCGTTCTCCTGTTTGCACTACATGTGCTCAGAGACCGGTTGTAAAAGATGCCGAGCATCTTTATTTTGAGCTTGAGCCTCAGCATGAGTATCTTGAGAAGTGGATTCCTGGACATACGACAAGCGATGTTTCAAACAAGCTTCTCGAGTGGTTCAAAGAGCCTCTTCGCGGTTGGTGCATATCGCGAGATGCGCCATATTTCGGCTTTGAGATACCAGGCTATAAAGATAAGTATTTTTATGTTTGGGTCGATGCGCCTATTGGCTATATTGCGTCACTTAAAAATCTTGGCCGCCTCGAAATGTGGAATGATCCCGAGGCTGAGCTTTATCATTTTATCGGCAAGGACATAATTCGTTTCCATTGTCTCTTTTGGCCAGGCATGCTTAATGCTGCAGGATTCAAAGGCCCAAACAAAGTTTTTGTACACGGCTTCCTGACTGTCAATGGCGAGAAGATGTCAAAGTCAAAGGGGACGTTTGTCAATGCCAGAACTTATCTTGACCATCTGCCGCCGGAGGCGTTGCGATATTATTACGCCGCGAAATTGGGCGGCACTGTAGATGATATGGATTTGAATCTTTCCGACTTTGTTCAGCGCGTTAATTCCGATCTTGTCGGCAAGATTACAAACATTGCTTCGCGCGGCGGACAGATGCTTCAGAAGAAACTTGACGGGCGTTTAGGTTCTCTCGACGAAGAAGGTCAGGCTCTTCTTGGGAAATGCCGTGATGCCGCGGAGACGATAGCGGGATACTATGAAGATCGCCGCTTTAATCAGGTGATAGTTGAGATTTCTCGTCTTGCTGATGCGGCAAATGAGTATTTCGACAGGCGCGAGCCATGGAAGAGCGTAAAGTCAGATATTGAGGCAACTCGCACAACCTTGACCGCAGCACTTAATGCGTTCCGCTGTATCGCAATCTACCTTAAGCCCATTCTGCCGGCATATGCCGATAAGGCAATGAAGCTTTTCGGCGAAACGGCGTGGTCCTGGCAGAGCCTTTTTGATTCAAAGGAAAATTGCCAACTTGGTCAATATGAGTATCTTGCCAGCCGTATCGACGCTTCGCAGGTCGAGGCTATGATTGCGGCGGCGACGGCAAAGCCCGCCGAAACGGGGGAGGTTGCCCACGAGTCTCGTGCGAGCAAGAACAAGTCTAAGGCAGCTCCTGCGTCAGCAGATGCCGCTCCGCTTAAAGATGAAATAGCATTTGGAGATTTTGAGAAGATTGATCTCAGAGTTGGCGTCGTTGAATCGTGTGAGACAGTTCCAAAGAGTTCAAAACTTCTTAAATTTGTTCTCAATGCCGGTTCGCTCGGCAAACGCACTATTTACTCTGGCATTCGCGGAGCATATCCAAATCCTTCTGAATTGGTTGGCCGCGAGGTCGTGTTTGTTGCAAATCTCGCACCGCGCAAAATGTCAGTCGGCGTTTCGGAAGGTATGATTCTTTTTGCCGGCGAGCCTGGCGTGTCGGGCGGCGCGCTCAGTGCAACGTCGGATGCCGGCGCAGGTGCAGTAGTCTCGTAATTTAAAGGACGTTGGTTGTATGGTGGCAATAGAAATAATGATGATTGCGGCATGGTCGGTGGCGGCCATCGCGTTTGCGTGGTACGCAGCATCGATTGCCCGCGAGGTTACTTATGTTACTCTTGCTGATGGTCGTCGACAGGAGCGTTCGTTGCCGTTGTCCTTCAAAATGCTATTGCCGTTTGTCGGCAATCTTGATGGGGTAGTGTCGCGTCCGTCGTTTGCCAAGGATATTGAAAAATACGACGCCATGCTTATATCGGGGGGCTTTGAAGGTCTTCTTAACGCAAAGGAGTTTATAGCTCTCAAAATACTTTGTCCTATTGTCATGGGCGCTGTATGGAGTCTTGTTATAGTGCTTATGGGCGAGATAATGCCCGACTCTTTGTTTGTGTCGATGCGCTTAGAGCTTTGCATTATGGGAGTCGTGCTTTTTGCCTTGCAACCGGCAATGTGGCTCAAGGACGCTGTTAAGAAACGTCATCTTTCAATTATGAAGGCGCTGCCTTTCGTGCTCGACATTCTTACTCTTAGCGTTGAAGCTGGCATGGATTTTATAAGTGCATTGCAGCGCAATTGCGAGACGAGGAAGATGGACCCGCTCAATGAAGAACTGCTGCGTATGACAAAAGAAATTCAAGTCGGTTCATCGCGAAGGCTTGCGTTGAAGAGCATGGCTAACAGAGTCGGGCAACAGGATTTGAGATCGGTCGCTTACGCGCTTATTCAGGCAGACGAGCTCGGCGTGTCGATTGGTTCGATTCTTCGTATTCAGTCTGAGCAGTTGCGAGAACGCCGTTTTGACCGTGCTGAAAAAATGGCGAATGAAGCGCCGACGAAAATGCTCGGTCCGCTTATGTTGTGTATATTTCCAGCAGTCTTCATAATTTTGCTCGGGCCGGTTATTGCCCAGGCAATGAAAGGAATGCTGCTGTAGTTTTAGGAGGGGTTATGGCTAAAAGACCAGAGTTAATAATAATGTCCGGCGAATTGTCGGGAAAACGTTTTGAGGTTTCTGCAGCTGGCTTGAGACTTGGACGGTCTTCGTCAAACGATATCCATATTTCAGACGGCTTTCTCTCTCGCAATCATTGTTTGTTTGAGTGTCAGGGTGCAGATGGTATTTCTGTTTCCGATCTTGCTAGTGCAAACGGAACATATGTAAATGGCGAGATGGTTAAGGATGTGCCTGTGGCATTGAAAGTCGGCGACGAAGTTCAAATAGGCGAAACGGTTATTAAGGTTGTTGGAGAAACTCCGGTCGCTACACCATCTTCAAATGCCTCGGCAGTCCCTTCCAAAGTTGACCTTGGCTTTAATCCTACAAAAGAAGACCAGGCGGATCAGGCGGGCAAAAGCAAGACATCGGGAACTGTTCGCGTAATCACAGTCTGCGTGGCGGCAGTGTTAATTGCCGCGATTGCAGCAGTACTTACTTGTGGAGATGCACTTTTCCCTCAAGGCAAGACGCGTAACACATCAAGTTCGCAGGATGCTGCCTCTGAGCAAATCGTTTCATTTTATTATGAAAAGATTGATGCCGATTCAACGCGTATATTCCGTTATTGCGCCGAGCTTAAGGATGACGGATTTCTTACCGTCCAGTTTGATGATTTGCCGGGAGAGAACCGCCATGTTCCGCCGGCTCCGAAAAAAGTACTGCCTACGGACATGGAAATTCTAACAAAAATATTTTCTGACGAGGCTTGGACTAATCTTCCGGCAGACTTTTCAAACACCGCTTCAACCGGCGACAATTCTTTGAAGAGCCGCAGGATAAAGCTTATTAGAAAAAATTCCGTAAAAGAGGCGCGGGTTGAAAATAAACTTGAGCCCGATGGTTTCCCGCGGTTGCGCGAAAAACTTGAAACCTGGGTCAACAATGTTCTTGAGGTTCAATCCATTCAGCGTTCGCGTGAGGAACTTGTTAAATCAAGTGAGCACAACGAGGAAATTGGTGATGAGAAGTGGGGCAGGCGCGATGTTGAATATCGCAATCTTAGCGATGCAATCTCCTATTATACATTGGCAAAGATGGATCTTACTTCTCTTGGCGCAAGCTCCAAAGATATTGATAGAATTCAGAAGAAGATTGACGAGGCTGAAATAGAACTTAAAAAGAGGTATGACCTTGTGCGTTCGGAGGCAACTCGTCTGCGTAAGATTGGCGATTGGGAGAAAGCCCGCGAAGAGTTCGCTAAAATCCGCGAGTTAATTCCACGCAGGGATGATGAGCGCCATCGCGATGCGGAAAACAACCTTGAAATTATAGAGAAGCACATTTGGGAAATCGATGGGAAAGGAAAGAGAAAATGAGGCGTTTTATATACACACTTTTTATACTTGCATTTGCGGCAGCTTATGGCGCGCAGGAGGCTCCTGTTCTTTCAAGAGTTGAATTTTCCTCTACACCCGATGGCGCCGATGTGTTTATTGATGGAAAGTTGCGCGGAAAAACGCCGTTTACCATTCAGGATTTAAAGCCGCTTCGCACTTATTCCTTGCGGATAGCGAAGGAGAATTACGAACCGTATGACGAGGTCTTTACTCCCGTCGAAGGTCCCAACTCTCCAAAGTTTGCAAAGCTTAATCCAATAAAGGGTATTCTTCTTGTAACAAGCGAGCCCGAGGGTGCCGAGATTACGCTTGATGGATATTCAATGGGGGAGACTCCGCGCCTCATCACGACGCTTAACGCCAAGGATCAAGTTTCTCTAACCCTCAAGAAGGTCGGCTTTCTTGAAAGCAAGGTCGAGGTTAAGTTTGACGGCCGCCGCCCTTTAGTGAGGAATGTCAAGCTTGTGCTTAACTCGGGTGTTGCCGAAATTAATAGCGAGCCGGCGGGAGCCGAGGTAGTGCTTAACGGAATTCCGCGCGGCACTACTCCGGTCAAGGTCAGTGAGATTCCAAATGGCAGGCTTTCGCTCGTTATTCGCAAAGAAGGTTATGCGACGATATCGCGCGATATTGCCATCAATGCGGGTGATACACAAAACCTCAATTTTGTCCTTGAGGCATTGCCGGGCACATTGATGCTTACATCTATTCCGGAGGGTGCGCGTTTTTATATTAACGACGAGCCTTGTGGCAAGTCTCCTGCCCACCTTAAGAATCTTAAGCCTGGACTTTATAGAATTAGAGCGGAGGCCGATGGCTATACAACATTACATCGTGCTGTTTCAGTAGGCAATGGCGAGACCAAGAATGAAGAGTTCCGCCTCGAGACGAATCTTTCAAATATCGAAATAAGAACATGTCCCGCCGGCGCGAGCGTTGAAGTTGACGGCAAGAAGTATGGGACTACAAAAGGTCCTGCCGGTCTTGCCGATTGGAGCGATGCCATTATTGTTACGGGCTTGAAGGAGGGCGAGCACACAGTACGTATTAAACGTCACGGGTATGCCGAGGCGGTTGAGCATCCTGTACTTAAGGCATCGAGCACAACACCAGTCAAGGTGCGTTTGAAAGAAGTGTTTACGCCCGATGTTCGCATAGTGACATATTCCGAATCGGTTGACGGAATTTTGCGCGAGTCGAATGCGTCGTTTGTCACAATCGAAGTAAAGCGCGGGGTCAACAGGACGATCCCGAAGGAAAATATTCGCTCAATTGAATATCTTGACAGTAGGAAGTGAAAAAACGCCTTGATGTCTTGCTGGTAGAGCGTGGGCTATGCGATACACGATCGCGAGCCCAGGCTTTGCTGATGGAAGGAAAAGTTAGGGTTCGTTCGCAAGTGGAGCGAAAGCCTTCCCGGCAGGTTGATTCAGATGAGTTAATCGAAATAGAATCTCCACCGCGCTTCGTTTCGCGCGGAGGGGAAAAGATGGAAGGAGCTTTCCAAAAGTTTCCTTCGCTTTCTGCTCAAGGGCGTATATGTATTGACGTTGGCAGTTCTACAGGCGGATTTACCGATTGCCTGCTTCAGCATGGTGCAAAGAGTGTAATGGCAGTCGATGTTGGCACTAATCAGTTGGCATGGTCTCTTCGAAGCGATCCTCGCGTGTGGGTGAAGGAAAATTATAATGCCCGCTACATGAAAAGCGAGGATTTGCCTTATGTGCCGGAATTGGCAGTCACTGACGTATCGTTTATTTCACTTAAATTGATTCTTCCCCCCATATGTGAGATATTGGCCCCGAGCGGAGAAATTGTTGCGCTTATTAAACCTCAGTTTGAGGTAGGCAAGGGTAATGCCCCGGGCGGGCTTGTGAGAGATGAGGCCTTGCGCATCAAGGTTCGTGACGAAATTGTACGCTTTGCCATTGAAGAGCTTTCGCTTGAGTTGCTCGGCCTGGAGCAATCGCCCATAAAAGGTAAAGAAATGGGCAATATCGAGTATTTATCATATTTTAGAAAAAAGAATTAATAGGATGATGTTACTATGATAAAAATATTTTTTATGCAATTGTTGGCAAGTTTGCTTTTTTTGTCAAAATGTTTTGCGGAAGAGGCTGTGGATGCTGTTGTTGACGAAAATACGTCGTCGGCTGTACAAGTCAGCACAAATCTATTTAATGGTGCTAAGCATTTGCTTGTTTTGCAGGTTGGTAGCGACTGGTGTGAGAGCGGGGATTATGTAAAGCGTATTTTTGAGAGCGAGGAATTTCGTCGCGCATTTAACGGCAGGTTTGAGTTTGCCATATATGACGATATGGATTTTCCAACGCCGGAGGTAAAGGCTCGCAATGAGCAGCTTGCAGGTTACTTCGTTCCGTCTAAGCGTTTCCCGGCCATAACGTGTGTTAGCGCCAATCCGCGCAGAGTTTTCGGTCAGATTGAGAATATTCCGTGGAATATAACGCAGCGTGAACTGCTGCTGAAGATTTCACGGTGTTATAAGGCAAAAAAAGAGGCCGATATTTATTTTGAAAAGGCAAAGGGGCAGACGGATGCGGCTTTGGCGGCGGATAGCTACGGCAAGGCGTTTGAGCTTTTGTGTGCTCAGGTGGGCGAGTTGAATGAGAGGTATCTCACGACGGGTGGGTTGGCTTACACCAACGAGTGGGATGCCGTTCTTAAACTTGATGCAGAAGGTAAGTTTGGTGTTAAAGGCCGCCTGGAACTCGGTGACGGTTTTGACGTTGTCAAAAAGGCTACGGAGTATCGTGTCCGTGGAGATTTGGTCAACGGTGCAAAGTTTATCGCCTCATTGCGAATAATACCCTCTGAAAAATTGACGGTTGTCCAGCAACAAGCAATTGATATGGCAGAATATGCTTTATGGAGGCGTGATGAAAGCAAATTGGCGCAAAATAGCGCACTCCTTCATAAGATTTTCAAATTGAACCGAGATACTGTTTGGGGGCAATGCGCTCTGGGGCGTTTGTTCCTTAACGGCGAGCAGGTTGAAAGTCGCCCTTTGCCATCTCCAGAATTGCTTCGCCGTCCAAATGCCGTTCATACAAGAGCAGCGAAATTTCCGTTGGAGACTATTAAAACGCGCTTATCTCATCGTAAATACACAAAGAATTTATCTGAATCAGACAAGACTGCCGTTGTGACATATGCCGTTTTAAGGCGCATTGGAGAAAAAGGCTGGGAAGAGCTTTACAATCGTCCGGGGTCGCGCAAATTTATTAATGACTTCTTTGGTGATCGCACTTGGATGGAGGATTTTCTCTGGAGCGGTCATTGTAAGAATTGGAAGGATGCCCTCCTTGCTCTTGAGTCTGCGGTTTTTCATGACGGCAGGCGTTGGTATAAAGGGGCAAATGGCACTGCGCGCAGGTTTATGACCGCTCTTGCCCTTGAGCATTTCAACAAGGATGAATCGTTTTTGGCCGATATGGTCGATGCTTATCGCTCGACGGCTATGGCAAAAAGGTTGCATAAGCATGCTCTTAAACAATCAGTTTATCAGTGGCGTCTTGCGTTGTCATCTACACATCGCATAACATTCCCGCATGGAGTCGATGCCAAGTATGATTATGAAAAGGCTGCAGGCGCACAACAGCGTTTCCTTGATGGGTTTGCAAATGTATCGGTTAAAAGATATGTTGAAGCACCATGGTTCGAGAGAGTAAGTGATGTGAACTGCTTAGGCGAAAATATTAACGCGCAAACATATTACGAGTTATGGACTATTGCTGGCGATTGGATTCCAAGGCGTTACATATCTATTTTGGGTGGTTCGAGTATTGAGAATTCTATGTTTGCCGTTGCCTGTGCTAACGCTCACGGTCTTGCGGCATGTACGGTATCGCAGCCTAAACACAGAGCATTTACGGTGCGTAGGCCTGATGGTCATTGGCATATAGGAAACAGTCTTGCTTACGGTACGATCTTAAATGTCAATAGACTTCCATGTACAATAACTCCGGTTTTTTCATATACCGAGGCTCACGAGGGTACGTATGAAGGAGAACGCGAGGACCGCCTTAATGCGGAGAGATATCTTGAGATCGCCTCGATTGCCGAGACCGAGGGCGAGACTCCCGACAAGGTGCTTCAGATTTATCAGAAGGCTAACGAGTCTTGTCCGACGCATTATGCTGCATGGCAGGCTACATGTTTATGGATACGCAAAATGAAAATGCCTATTTCTGAGCATCGCACATTTATTGATAATTGCGTAAAGTCGCTTCAGTATTGGCGTGAACCTTTGTGGTTGATTGTCTCCCGTTATTTGGGGAGAGTAAAGGCGGAACGTGGCGACAGCGAGTATGCGGAAGAAATAATCCGTATTTTGCCTATGCTTAAACAAGGTGGAAGGGATTTGGAGGAAGAGTCGCTTTTTTACAATACATTAAACGGTTGGGCTGCGCGACTCGTGACCGAGCCAAGGCTAAGGGAGAGGGTGTTGATGGCTGCTATAGAGAGCCAAAAGGGAACTCAAGACTTTTTCTCTCAAACGCTTGAGTTGGCTGCCGGGTTTATGGCTGGTGATGAGGGGCGGATGATGCGTTTTTCCAACAAGGTTAAGACCTTGGTGGCAGAAGGGGATTCGAAGGTTGTTATTAATTTTGGAAGGATGCTTCGCTCGGCATCTGACCAGAACAATGTCGTTGCGTTTCAGATATTCGCCGGCCTTCAGGAAAAACTCGCGCCCCTTAAATTCCCTGGAGCATCATTCCCATTGAGCGATTTTGGCGGAGACCTTGTTTCAAAAGACGCGTTGTTAAGAGTGTCAAATCATCACCCGGTTTCCATACCAGCCCGTCTTCCATACGGCGTTAACGCCTCGCCGCTAAATACTTATGCGTTTCATACCCATCGTAGCACTTCTCCGTGGGCTATGGTGGTTCTTGA
>JAZOTG010000024.1:0-5283 GCA_045657505.1 Kiritimatiellia bacterium
CCTGATGATGCGATGTCGGCGGTGCGCGAGGTCGCCGGCATCGTAAAGCGCGCGGGGGGGAGAGCCCTGCTCGTGGGCGGGTGCGTGCGAGATTCCCTGCTTCCCAACCCGGTTGCCTCTAAGGATTTTGATCTGGAGGTCTACGGTTTTTCGCATGATGATCTTGAGAGGGCGCTCTCCTCTCGTTTTGACATTGATTTTGTAGGGCGTTCATTTGGAGTTTTCAAGCTTCATCATTACAATGTTGACGTGGCGCTTCCGCGCAGAGAGACAAAACTGGGGCTGGGGCACAAATCCTTTTCGATTCGTCCGGATCCCGCAATGACGATAGAGGAGGCGGCCTCCCGGCGCGATTTTACAATCAATGCAATTTATCGCGACCCGCTGACCGGCGAAATCATCGACCCCTTCGGCGGCGTTAATGATTTGAAGTCCGGAATATTGCGCCATGTCTCTTCGCACTTTTCAGAAGACCCCCTCAGGGTTTTGCGCGGAATGCAGATGGTGGCTCGGTTCGGTCTTGTGCCGGACGGCAAAACAATAGACGTGTGCAAGGCGATGACGCCGGAAAATCTGCCCAAGGAGAGACTGTTTGAGGAGTGGTCTAAACTGCTTGTTAAAGGCAAGTCGATATCATCGGGCCTGAAGTTTTTAAGAGCCGTAGACTGGGTCAGGTATTATCCCGAACTTGAGGCGTTGATAGGCTGCGAACAGGCTGCAGAATGGCATCCGGAGGGCGATGTGTGGAATCATACGCTCTGTTGCCTTGATGCTTTTGCCGCCAGCCGCTACGGGTGGCCGGATGATGAAAATCTGATTGTCGCTCTTGCTGTGCTTTGCCACGATTTCGGTAAACCGGCCACGACATATTTTCACCCGGTCAAAAAACGGCTGTGCTCTCCCGGGCATGATGTTGCGGGCGTTGCTCCTGCGCAGGCGTTTCTCGGCCGTCTCACCGATGAGGTTAGGGTGCATAAGGACGTATGCGTGCTCGTCAAGCGTCATATGAGCGTCTACTCCATGTGGGCGTCTGAAAATTGTTCCGACGGAGCTGTCCGCCGTCTTGCGGCGGAGGTCGGCAGGATTGACAGGCTTTTGCGCGTGGCAGCCGCTGATGACGCGGGGCGGCCGCCGTTTCCGTCCAATCCCGAGCCGATGCGATGGCTCGGCGAACAGGCCGAACGCCTGCGCATTTTAGACTCGGCCCCCAAGCCGGTAGTGCAGGGCCGCGATTTGATAAAGCTTGGGCTGAAGCCTTCGCCGCTTTTCGGCAAAATTCTTTCGCGGGCGTACAGTGCGCAGATTGACGGTGCGTTTTTCGATGTTGCTGGCGGCGTTGAGTTTTGCAAGCAGTTGTTGGAAACATGGCAAAGTATAAAGGAGTTAGGCAATGAAGAAGTTTCTCGATAAGGATTTTCTGCTGGATACGCCTGCGGCAAAGAGGCTTTATCACGAGCACGCCGCCAAGATGCCGATTATCGACTACCATTGCCATATTAATCCTCGGGACATCGCCGAGGACAAAAGATATTCAAGTGTTACAGAGGTTTGGCTCGGAGGCGACCATTACAAATGGCGGCAGATGCGCGTCTGCGGAATCGGCGAAGACGATGTCACCGGTTCAAAAGAAGCTGAGCCGTACAGGACATTTGAGGCGTGGGCCAAAACCCTGCCACGCCTTGTCGGCAATCCGCTGTATCATTGGACGTATCTCGAACTTAAAAACTATTTCGGTTTTGTTGAGCAGTTGGACGCGTCGAGCGCAAAAAGGATATATGCGAAGTGCAACAAGGCGCTTGCACGGAAAAACATGTCGGTACGCGGGATAATTGAAAAATCAAACGTAAAACTCATATGCACCACCGACGACCCCGTCGATTCGCTGGAGTGGCACGATAAGATTGCCGCCGACAAAAAATGCAAAGTCAGGGTTCTTCCTGCCTTCCGTCCGGACAAGGCGTTTAACGTCGATAAGAAACCGTTCAGGGAATATGTTTCCAAACTTGAAAAGGCCTCTGGTGTAAAAATCAGGCGTTTTGCCGACCTTAAAGCCGCGCTTGTTAAGAGGATGGATTTTTTTGCTTCCAAGGGCTGTGTTGTTTCCGACCACGGACTCGACAGAGTCGTGTATGCCGAATCCACGGTCAAGCAGCTTGACGCTATTCTTGCAGCAGGGCGCAGGGGCGAGATTATAGATGTGGCGGAGGGCGATATGTTCCGCACCGCACTGCTCGTGTTTCTTGCCGGCGAGTATGCAGAGCGCGATTGGGTTATGCAGCTGCATTACGGCTGTATTCGCGACAATTCAACTCTTATGATGGAGTCGCTCGGGCCTGACACCGGTTTTGATGCGGTGGGTGACGCATACGGGGCGAAGGCCCTGGCCAATTTGCTTGACGCGTTTGAGAGAAATGGCAAGATGCCCAAAGTCATTCTTTATTCTCTCAATCAGAACGACAATGAGGTCATGATGTCGGTGGCGGGCTGTTTCCAGACCAACGGGTCGTTCCCGCAGCGCGTGCAAGTGGGCTCGGCATGGTGGTTCAACGATCATAAGTCTGGCATGGAGAAGCATTTGCGCGATCTTGCGAATTTGAGTTCGCTTGCCGGTTTCGTGGGCATGCTTACCGACTCGCGTTCATTCCTTTCCTATGCGAGGCACGAGTACTTCAGGCGCATTCTGTGCAATATTATCGGCAAGTGGGTCGACAACGGCGAGGTGATTGCCGATTATGACGCTTTGGGCAAAATGGTAGAGGATATTTCGTTTAATAACACCAACAGGTATTTTGGTTTTGGATTATGAGCCCATGGCGCTGATTATCGACGAAAAGCGCTCGAGGCTGTGACTGAAGAATTTTTTCCATCCTTCACACAATACGCTTCTGCCGGCGCAGCGGTTGCGCGGGCAGTCGCCGTTGCAAACATATAGATATCTGCATGATGCGCACGGCTCGCGCAAGCTTGCGTTTTTTGCGGCGGCGAACTGCCGTGCAATTGCGCATTCCGTTATTCTGTCCCATGAATCGGTTGTAATGTTTCCGAGTTTGAGATTGTCCTTTACATGGAAATCGCAGGGATATACCGAGCCGTCGTGCTCAACCACAAGATAGCCGCTGCACGACGGCGAGAGTGTGCATTGGGTGTGCACGCCTTGAATTAATTTGGAAACGATCGAGTCGAAGAGGCGAATGGAAACGGTGTAGGCGTCGCGTTTGGACCATTCGTCAAACAGGTCGCACAGGAAGCGCCCCCATTGTTCCGCCGATATTTCGTTGCATGGGCCCGTGCATTCTATGTACTGGTGGTAGCGCGTCGAGAAATTGTCTCGCAAAAAGGCGTAAACATCCTTTGCGTTGGCTGCGTTTGCCGACGAAACAACGGTTAAGAGGTTGTAGTCGACATTGGCGCGTTCAAGGTTTTTTATTCCGGCATATGCGTCGTTAAAAGCGTTTATGGCCTTCGACTGCTTTGTTTTGCGCAAAATATTGTGAGCGGGAGAGCCGTCCAGCGATGCTCCTACAAGCCAATTGCCCGCCTTTAGCCTTTCTGCGAGCGCGGGAGTGACCAACGTCGCATTTGTTTGCAGAGAGCGGGCAAATGGGAGTGATTCAATTTTGTCTAAAACATATCCGGGCGCGAGAAGCGGCTCTCCGCCCTGCAGCGTGACGGACTTTGCCGTGAAGGGCAGGGCATTGTATGATTCAAGCAGCAGGTCGAGAGTGCGCTCCGAAATGACTCCTGCCGGATGGTCGGAATAGAAGCAGTATGAGCATGCGAGATTGCATGCAGAACCCACAGGTTTAAGCAGGAGAGAAAAAGGTCGCATGAGGAAAGTGTTGTTTGTTTGTCTTATGATTGATATTATACATAAAAATTGTGATGTAATTTTATCAGGTTCCCGGTGTATTAATTTCACTATTGCATGTTTTTGCGAATTTAGATAAAATATGCGGCGAACATTCCCAAAAAAGGATAAATAAAATGGCTAATATCAAGGGCGGCCGCGCCGCCAGAAAACGTGACCGTCAGAACGCCAAGGCGAACAAGCGCAATTCTATCGCCAAGGCTAAACTTCACGATGCGCACAAGAAGCTCTTCAAGGCTGCAGATGCAAATGACAAGGAAGTCGCTGAGAAGAAGTTCAAAGAATTTGTCTCCGGTCTCGATAAGGCTGTGAAAAAAGGCATTATCACAAAGAATACCGCCGATCGCAAGAAATCCCGCGCCCAGCTTAAGCTTAATAAGATGGCAAAGGCCGAGACTAAGTAATTCAAGGTTAAATATAGGGAATGTGATGGCAGAAGGGCATCGGGATTGTTAAAATCCGGTGCCCTTTGCAATTAAAACGGTTTTCAATAGTAAATAACTACATTAAGATATACACGAAAGGAAAAACAAAATGGCAAAGAAGACTCTGCGCGATGTTGAACTCAACGGCAAGCGCGTTGTAATGCGTGTTGATTTCAATGTTCCAATGGCCAAGGATGGTTCAGGCAAGATTACCGACGATACGCGTATTGTTGCCGCGCTTCCTTCAATTCAGTACGTTCTCGAGCAGGGCGGAAGCCTTGTTCTTATGAGCCACCTCGGCCGTCCGAAGGGCGTTAAGCTTGGAGCAAGCGCAAATGAAGCCAATGCCGCGTTTTCACTCAAGCCGGTAGCTGAAGAGCTCGCCAAGAAGCTTGGCCGCGAAGTTAAGTTCGTGCCTGACTGCATGGCGGCCGATGATGTCGTTTCGGCGCTCAAGCCTGGCGAGGTTGCGCTTCTTGAAAACACCCGCTTCTACAAGGCCGAGGACGGCAAGGTCAAGAAGGATGACGAGAAGAAGGGCATCCACCTTACCGACGAGGAGTTTGCTGCCAAGAAGGCAGAGCTCAAGGCCGAGCGTGCGGAGATGGCTAAGAAGCTCGCTTCCTACGGCGACATCTACTGCAACGACGCGTTCGGCACGGCTCACCGCGCACATGCGTCCACAGCTGTCATCGCCGATTACCTCAAGCCCGCGGTTTCAGGCTTCCTTCTCGAAAAGGAAATCAAATTCCTCGGTGACGCTGTTGAAAATCCGGTCCGTCCTTTTGTCGCCATTCTCGGCGGAGCAAAAGTTTCCGATAAGCTCGCGGTCGTTAAGAGTCTTCTCAACAAGGTCGATACTCTTATCATCGGCGGCGGCATGGCCTATACATTCAAGAAGGCGCAGGGCCTTAAGATCGGCGCTTCCCTTTGCGAGGACGAGCAGGTCGCTTACTGCGCCGAAATGCTTGAGGCTGCTGCAGCAAAGGG
>JAZOTG010000025.1:0-1533 GCA_045657505.1 Kiritimatiellia bacterium
CAATACTCAGGAACAACTCCTTGGCTCACAGAACGACATGGCTACGATCCGACTTTGCGGGATCGACCAAGTATTCCGTTTACGCAATCATTACTGACACGGAAACGATCACGGATGAAACGAAGTTCATGGTCACCTCCGCTACGACTGCCGCCTCTACATACGGTGACTCTGCGGGTACGACCAAGGCTTTCGCCATTGGATCTCAGGCCACCGCTTCGCAGACTTGGTACAATGTGACCGCTGCCGTCCCGGAGCCGACCTCTGGTCTCCTTATGCTCGTCGGTCTCGCGGGTCTCGCACTCCGCCGCCGTCGTGCGTAATTCAATTAGCGTATAGCTAATGAGAGGCCCGTCCGCATTGCGCGGGCGGGTCTTCGGTTTTGAAATCATGGAGGTAAATAAATGATTAGATTAATCGCTTCAATCGCAGTTGCTTGTGTTATGGCCGTTGCGTTCGCTGATGATAAGCCTAAAAAGACACTAACGCCTGAACAGAAAGCCGCGAACATTGCCCGGATTAAACAGAAGTATTATGAGAACACCGGCGGGCGTGTCATGAACCCCAATTCCGGCAAAGGGAAAATCGTTTTTGTTAATGCGCAGTCAAAATATTCGACGGTTGACGACATGGTTGCAGAACTGAGCATGCTCTTTTCTCTTAAGATGGAGGTCGTGGATTCGAAAGATACACTCTGCATTTCAGAGCTTGATAAGGCGGCTAAAGATAGCGGTGGTGCGACTACGGTTTTTATTTTTGAGAATAAAGAACTTCCGTTATCGCTCGTTGCGGTTGAAAGCGGATGGGCTGTAGTAAACATCGCGAAGCTGCCAGAAGCTCCAAAGGTGATATCTGATTTAAGGCTGAAAAAGGAACTCGCACGTGCTTTCGCATTAGTCTCGGGGATTGGCTATACCGCTGGAGCAGTAAACCTAATGTACCCCGCAAGAACAGCGCAGGAGCTTGATTTCTGTGCGCTTCCTGACAAAGTTAATCCATATCTGATTTCGCCAATTCATAAGTACCTCGCGAATCTTGGCGTTGCGCCTACGCAAGTGGCAACATACAGGCAAGCTTGCATGCAGGGATGGGCGCCAGCTCCTACTAACGATGTCCAACGCGCTCTTTGGAATCGCGCAAAGGAAAAGCGCGAGGCGGGTCCAAGTAATCCAATAAAGATTCTTCCTCCCAAGAAGAAATAAAGGATCTTTCACATGACATTCGCTGTTACCTATAGAAATAAGTCCGCTGTTAAAGAGACGATATACATTGAAGCAGTCGATCGAGCAGATTGTTTTCGCATTCTGCGAGAGAAGAAAATTAATGCCATATCTGTTTCTGTCTGTGACAAAGTGCCTTCAGGTAAGTCAAAAAATATTTCTAAAGGTACAGCGAAGTTGTTAATTGCCGGATTAGTCATTGCGGCGATTGTAATAGTGTCAATTTTCTTATTTGATTCAAGCGATGGGATGCAAAACAATAAGGGTCATAGTGAGAAAAAGAATGTTGCAAACATTACTCACACAAAAGTTA
>JAZOTG010000026.1:0-1576 GCA_045657505.1 Kiritimatiellia bacterium
GGGAACGGTTGATCGTTGCCAAGCCTGAAATGGCAGCGCGGTTTACCGGCTGGGATCAGCTTGGTGGCTTTGCCTGGGCGCGGATTCTGTCGCGGCGGCCGGAGTTTGTTGATCGCTGCGATTGGTTGAAGTTGAAGCCGCTCGCCTGGCGGCCAAAAGTATATCAGTGAAAATATAAAATATATATCAGTGAAAATGGTGAAAATATATCAGTAGTAGACATAGAGAATGGGTATATGATATAATTATGCCATGAAAAGCGATAGTAATATCAAAGAAAGATATTGTCCACGGTTGGTTGATGATCGGCTTGATTTTTATCTTTCCACGTTTGGTGCCGTTTGTGTTGAAGGTCCTAAATGGTGTGGGAAAACATGGACATGCACCATGCATTCAAAGAGTCGGTTTCTGGTAGGACACCCTGCGGGGAATTTCGCAAACAGGCAGCTTGCGCAATTAGATGTAAATCAGGCTTTGCGTGGAGAATGTCCACATTTGATTGACGAGTGGCAGGACGTGCCTGCCATTTGGGATGCTGTTCGTTATTCGGTTGATGAAAGTGCCGATTGCGGAAGATACATTCTTACGGGATCTGCGACACCTAAAACGAAGGGGGTGCTACATTCCGGCACGGGGCGCATTGCAAGATTATCGATGCATCCGATGTCTTTGCAGGAAAGTGGTGAATCTGCGTGTGAGGTATCGTTAAAGGATGTTTGTTGCGGGAAAGACATTGGTGTGCACTCTGTGCCGGAACCGTCGCTGGAGAGTCTCGTTGAGTATGTGATGCGTGGCGGTTGGCCGGGAGGTAAAGGAAAGAGTTTGACGCAGGCGTTGTTGATTCCTCGCGATTACATAAGGAATGTAGCGGAGATGGATGTTCAAAAGTTGGACGATATCGATCGTGATCCAGTAAAGGTCATGAAATGTCTGCGGTCTTTGGCGCGAAACGAATCTACCACTGCGAGCACAAAAACGATTCGTGAAGATATTGCCGAGATGGATGATACAAGTCTCAGTATCAATACCGTCACGGAATATATTGCCGCATTCAACCGTCTCTTCCTCTTGCGGGATACAAAACCGTTTTCGCCGTTTGCCAGGTCTCCGATAAGGATCAAACAGCAAGCGAAACGACGCTTTTGCGACCCGTCGCTTGCGGCTGCTCTTCTTGGTTTTTCGCCTCGGACGCTTATGCGGGATGTGCGGACGTTCGGACTGCTGTTCGAATCGCTCGCGCTTCGCGATCTTGAGATATATGCTGAAGCTATGGAGGGCGAACTTTATCATTATCAAGATTACGGTGGGGATGATTTTGATGCCGTTATACAGACCCCTGATAATGGATGGAGTGCCTTTGAGGTGAAATTGGATGCGTCGCAAGTGGATGAAGCGGCGAAGTCGTTAGTAAAAATCGCGGCAAAATTTAAACACAATCCGCCGACTGCGCTTGCAGTTATTGTAGGTAAATCTTCTTTGGCGTACAGGCGCGAGGAAGATGGCGTTTATGTGCTGCCGTTGACGTCACTCAAGGCTTGAGGCCGGAAATCGTTGCCGCGCCTGAGATGGCGGAGCA
>JAZOTG010000027.1:0-3613 GCA_045657505.1 Kiritimatiellia bacterium
CACGAACGATGGCAGCGCTGGTGTCAAGGGGCTTGTTACCGATCCTCTTGATGACGAGCTTATAAAATTGAGAGAGGCGGGCGGCAGGTTTGAACTTTTTGCGTGCGGTCCCGATCCTATGCTGAAGGCTGTTGCCATGCGCGCGACAGGCACGGGCTCGAAGGGGTGGATATCGATGGATCGTCATATGATATGCGGCGTGGGCGCATGTTACGCCTGTATTCAGAAGACGGTTCGAGGCAATTCCCGCTGCTGTATCGAGGGGCCGGTGTTCGCCGCAGAAGATCTTGTGTGGTAACGGGTGTTGTAATTTAGGAGACGCAACGATGATAGATACGAAGGTCAATCTTGGCGGGCTTGAAATGTCGACGCCAATCACTACAGCGAGCGGTACGTTCGGCTATGGCACTGAATATGTCGGAATGGTTGATTATTCAAAGCTCGGCGCGGTTACGGCAAAGGGTATTCGCGTCGACCCGTGGCCTGGCAATCAGATGCCGCGTCACTGCGAGGTTCCAGGCGGGTTGGTAAACGCCATCGGGCTGCAGGGCACGGGAGTGAAGCATTTTCTTGATGTTACCGTTCCGTGGTACGAGGATACTGCCGGCGAAGCTGCAGGCGGCAAGGCTCCTTCGATGATTGTCAATATCTGGGGCGGCAGTGTCGATGAATACGCTCAGGTGGCAAGAAGTATTGACGAGTACGTAAAGGAACACCCGTCAACCGCGCTTGCGGCATTGGAATGCAATGTCAGTTGTCCAAACGTAAAGGCGGGCGGTCACACGTTCGGCCAAGATCCGGCCGTGCTGAACAATCTTGTCTCTCATGTCCGCAAGGCCACAACTATGCCTTTGATTGTCAAGCTGGCTCCCAATGTCCCCGATATCAAGCCGTATGTAAAGGCGTGTGAAGACGGCGGGGCCGATGCTCTTGCTCTCATCAATACTATTCCCGCAATGGTTATCGACATTGAAAAACGCCGTCCGGTTTTGGCTAACCGTACAGGCGGGCTTTCCGGGCGCGGCATACACCCTGCTGCAGTCAAGGTGGTGTATGACGCCTACAAGGCCACCAGACTGCCGATTCTTGCAATGGGCGGCGTTTATGAGGCGAAAGACGCGATAGAATTTATGCTTGCAGGCGCCACTGCTGTAGCAGTTGGTACTGCGTTGTTTACCGACCCGGGTGTTGTCGCCGATGTTTATGATGGCATGGTCGCATATTGCAAGCGTCACGGTTTTTCTTCGCTTGCCGAATTGACGGGCGCGCTGGAGGGGTAAATGTCTATTTTGACACGATACATACTGCGCGAATTTCTTGTTCCGCTGTCGTATTGCCTTGCGGGCTTTCTTGGCATTTATGTGCTTTTTGAACTGTTTGGTTCGTTTTCGCGTCTTATAGGCTCTGAAATGTCTTTTGCGGAATGCGTGCTTTATTTCGGCGGCTATCTTTCTCCGTTTTTTCATTATCTTGCATCCGCCGCAATGATGCTCGCAACGCTTTATACGATGTGGAATTTCTGCCGTCATTCTGAATTGACGGCTATGCGGGCAAGCGGCATAAGTTTGCTGGCGATAGTTAAGCCGCTGCTTTTTTCCGGTGTCATTATGGGAGCGCTTGTTGCCTGGGTGAGCGAGAGCTATATGCCGCAGTACGCACAGTGGGCAAAGCGTCTGCGTACTGAAAAATTCGATTCGGATAAGGCAAAGCAGGTAGATGGCTTTGCATACCGCAATACGCTCGATAACAGAACCTGGACGATTAAGGGCTCGTCCAGCAGAGATTGTTCGGAGCTGACCGACGTGTTTGTTGTTCAAGATCGCAGCGACGGATCCCGTGTTATGAGTGTTTCGGCCAAGAAAGCCTCTTTTCTTGACGGCGAGTGGTGGTTCTTCTCTCCCGAAGTTAAGCATTACGACATAAATTCCCGTCCTTGCCCGTCGCCCGTTCCGGATTTGGATAATATGCAGTTGCGTTCCTTTGCGCATTTTCGCGAGCGCCCGGAGGATATATTCATGCAGAACTGCGATCCGGCGCTGATTTCGGTCAGCGGCAAGACCTGCTATGCAAAGATTAACAACGATTTGACAGAGGCGTCACAAAGAAGTCTTAAGTATGACGCTTGGGCTCAAGCCCTGGCTCCGCTTTCATGCATTATTGTCACGCTTTTCACAATTCCGGCGGGTATAACATCTGGCAGGCAGGCGGTGTTTGCCGGCATACTCGGGTCAATTGGAATGTTTTTTGCCTTTAACGGTTTATCGGTTGCCTGTATGGTGCTTGCCAAGACACAACTTTTGCCGCCGCAGTGCGCTGCAATAATACCGTTGGTCGTTTTTCTTGTAATCGGCATATTTTTCTTTTCAAATACGCTTAAAGCGACATTGCGTTTTATGGGAGTTTTACTGGCTCTCTTTGCCGTATATGTTGCGCTTTCGGCGTTTTTTGCCATTAAGTGCTCTTTGGGCGATGTATGGCCGTATATACTTGCCGCACCTTTGCCTTTGGCGGGCGCTGTGGCCGCAGCATTTAGGATGCGTGAAGCCTCGTGAAGCGTAAAGCGATGTTGCATCAGATAAGTCGTAGTCCTGAAATAATTTTCGAGGATGACGATTTGGTCGTTGTTAACAAGCCTGCGGGAGTCATAGTCCATCGTGCACCCGGCCACGAAGACGGATCATTGGCAGATGCGCTTGCCTCTACTCGTTCATCAATGCGCATGGTTGGCAGTGCTGAGCGACCCGGAGTGGTTCATCGCCTCGATATTGATACGAGTGGAGTAGTTGTTTTTGCAAAGAACAGGTCCTCGTATGTTTCTCTTCGCAAGGCGTTTGAATCTCACAAAGATGTTGTAAAAACATATCTTGCAGTGCTGCATGGTTCTCCTCAAGAGAAGACGGGCCGTATCGAGACATTGATCGGCCGTAAGCCGTGGGACGCAAAGCGTATGGCGGTTGATGTGCCAGGCGGCAAGCGAGCTGTTTCTAATTGGACCGTATTGGCAAAGAAGGGTCCGCTTTCGCTTGTGGAGTTTGTGATTGAGACAGGGCGCACCCATCAGATTCGTCTTCATGCGGCACATTTAGGCTGCCCGGTCGCTGGAGACGACTTGTATGGCGATAATGTGCGCGATAAGCGCCTCAGAGTGCCGCCGCCACGTCTGTTGCTTCATGCCGTTGAGCTTTCGTTTTTGCATCCGCGTACGCATAAGCGTGTTAAATTTGCTGCCCACCCCCCTGATGATATGATTTATAGCGTGTAAAGGTACTCTTTCAGTAAGTTTACATGTCTTTTTTAGTTCACCTACTTTACTACACCTACTTTAGTACACCTGCATTTAGTTCACCTGCATTTAGCACACCAATATGCTTTGTGGGGTGTATTAGCAGGGAAAAACTCCCTTTGTCAAAGAAAAGTCGTTGAAGAAGGGAATATTACGAAGAAGGGAATGTTACATCCGATGTGTTAGGATAATGCACAGGTTTTTACCAGCATTTTTTCGTTTAAGAATTTTCCGCATAAAATTCTCATTTTATGGTATAATAGGGTCGTTGAAGTAAAAATCCGGTTCTTGAGGAGGGTGTTTAAGATTAGTGGTTGAGCTGATGAAAAT
>JAZOTG010000028.1:0-6626 GCA_045657505.1 Kiritimatiellia bacterium
CGATCCGACTTTGCTCGCTGCGCTCCATATCAGAATTTTGGCGACTTGAAGCATCATTTTGGATGAAATGTGCTTTGCGTTCGAATGGACGATATCTATCGATATGAGCCATGTCATTGCCGAGGAAAGAGTCATTGCGCCCGTAATTGCAGTTGCTATCGCCAACATGCGGTATGATGCCTCGTGCAGGAGTTTGTTCCATGCGATGGAATCGGGAATCCACGATAAAAGCGTCCAGAAGAATATGAGGCGCAATGAGTTGCGCATGAGTTCGCTGGCCATGTCCGCCCGGCGGATTTTTTCTTTTTTGCTTAAAATCGATTTTTTAATGAATCTTGAAGCAAGGGCGCAGCATGCAATGCCTGCAAGTATTATCAAAATAATGGCAAGTGTGGAGGCTGTCGTTTTGGCCCAGAATGTCGAAAATCCGATTTTGCACAAAAAGGCTGTTATGTCAGTTACTGCTTCGCTCATAATTTTGGTTTTCAGGTGTTTTCCGGGAATTATACCATAAATCAATTAACCGTCTGAGACATCCGTAAGGGCGCGGCTGTAAAATGGGCTTGATTGTTTTTGTTTAATTTTGTAATATCACGATGAAATCGTAAAACGAGCTTCAGTAACAAAAAACAAGAAAAGGAATTTTATCAATGGCGAGAAAAGTGACGATATGTTCGCTTCAGTGGAGCGATCTTCCCCTTGAAAAGATGTGTGAAACAATGTCGCGTCTTGGATACGATGGCATTGAACTCGGTGTAGTGGGCGATCATATCGATATCGGCAAGGCGGCCGAGTCGAAAACATGGTGTGATGATTTTAAAGGCCGTCTTGCTTCCCACGGTCTTGGATGCTGGGCGATTGCGACTCATCTGCAGAGTCAGCTCGTATGCGATATTTACGATGCGCGGCATCAGGCCTTTGCACCGCAGGAACTGCGCGGAGACGAGAAGGCGATGCGCCAGTGGGCGGTTGATACGATGAAAACGTGCGCCAAGGCGGCGAAAAACCTTGGCGTCGGTGTGGTCACGGGTTTTACAGGTTCGCCTATTTGGCAGTATTTGTATTCATTCCCGCCCGTTACAAAAGAAATGATTTCCGACGGTTACCGGGCCTTTGCCGGCGCATGGACACCCATCCTCGATGTCTTTGCCGACAATGGCGTAAAATTTGCTCTTGAAGTCCATCCCACCGAAATTGCCTTTGATATCGCCTCCGCCGAAAGAGCTCTTGATGAGATCGGCGGGCATCCGGCGTTCGGCTTTAATTACGACCCGTCGCATCTCGGCTATCAGGGTGTTGATTATGTGAAGTTTATCCGTGTGTTCGGGGATCGTATTTTCCATGTTCACATGAAGGATTCATGGTGGGGACACGGAGACGGCACGGTAGGCGTCTTCGGCGGCCATGTTGACTTTGGCAATCCTCGCCGCTACTGGGATTTCCGTTCGCCCGGGCGCGGAGATGTGAAATTCGAAGACATTATGGTGGCGCTTAACGATATCGGATACAAGGGTCCGCTTTCGGTTGAATGGGAAGATTCCCGGATGGATCGCATGCATGGTGCGAAGGAGGCGCTTGATTTTGTGCGCCGACTTGATTTTGAGCCTTCGGCAATAGCGTTTGACGGCAATTTCGGAAAGTGAAGTCGGTTTTTCTGTATGGCATATTGTTAAAACAAATTTTATGGAGAAAATTATGAAGAAGTTGAAAATGGGCATGGTAGGCGGCGGAATCGGTGCGTTCATCGGAGAAGTGCACCGCAAGGCCGCTCTTATGGACGGCGGAGTTGAAGTGGTCGCAGGTGCATTTGATGTCGATCCCGACAAGTCTCTTGAGCAAGGTCGAAACCTCGGGCTCGATCCCAAAAGGGTTTATCGCACTTATCAGGACATGATTGAGGGCGAGCTTGCGCTTCCTGAACATGAACGAGTGGATTTCGTTTCGATTTGCACGCCTAACCATACGCATTTTGCGATTGCAAAGGCGTGTCTTGAGGCAGGCTTCAACGTGATGTGCGAAAAGCCGATGACCATCACAGTTGAGGAAGCCGATGAACTTGAGGCGCTGGTTAAAAAGACGAATCTCACATTCGGTCTGATGCATACCTACACCGGCTACCCTATGGTCAAGCTTGCTCGCGATATGGTAAAAGCGGGTGATCTCGGCAAGATTAGAAAAGTTGTTGTCCAGTATCCGCAGGGATGGCTTTTCAAGCCCACGCAGAGCGACAATATGCAAGCAGCCTGGCGAACCGATCCGAAGCGTTCTGGCAGGGCGGGCTGCATGGGTGATATTGGTACGCATGCGGCAAATCTTGCAGAATTTATAACTGGCCTTGAAATGACTGAGGTCCTTGCCGACCTTACGACATTTGTAGAAGGGCGCCTTTTAGGTGACGATGGGAATGTGCTGTTCCATATGCAGGGCGGAGTCAAGGGTGTGCTCACCGCATCGCAAATTGCTCCAGGCGAGGAAAACGACCTTCATATATGGGTCTATGGCGAGAAAAAGGCTTTGGCGTGGTATCAGGAAAATCCAAATTATCTCCGTGTATTCGATCAGGAAGCTCCGGAGCAGGTGTGGAAGCGCGGTAATGCGTATGTAGGAGCAAAGTCTGCCTCTGCAGTCCGTTGCACGCGTACTCCCAGCGGGCATCCCGAAGCGTTTCTTGAAGCGTTCGCAAACAATTATTGCAATTTCTGCGATACCATCCGCGCTCGAATGGAGAATCGTGTTCCAAATGCGCTTGAAACGGATTTTCCCGGCATAGTTGACGGAGTGCGCGGCATGCGGTTTATAAATGCCGTGTGCGATTCATCCGAGCAAGGGAATGTCTGGCGCAAGATATGATTATTTCATAAAGATGAACGACGGGTCAGGATATAAATTCTGGCCCGTTTTTATTGTTGCGTTTAACGGTTGCAGTTTGTCCAGGTGGTTTAAAAGTCTGTTTTTAGTCAGGGAGGTGCGGCATGCTGGGATTTGCTGGTAAAATCGGCGGCAAGGTTTTTGAGTTTAAAAATCTTATGATTCAACTTTTTGTGCGGTTTCCGGCTGCAGGGGTTTTGGCCGCGTTAAATATCATGTTTTCTGTCAAGCATGCTTTAGGGGCTTTAGAAGAAAGAGAGATCGCCGCAGTCCGTCTTCTCGCATCGACAATGTCTATTGGATTATCTGTTATGATCGGGCTTTTTCATGAAGCTCGAAGACTGAAGCGCAGCGTAGCTTATGGTTTGCAGGCATTATCATTCGGCTTCTTTGTTTGCGCCGCGTATGCTTTCCATCGTTGGATTGATTATGGAGAGGTCTTTTTTTACCCGTATTTTCTAACGGTATTTGCGATAGCGGCATTGTCGCTTTTTGCTCTGTCGTTGTCTCGTGAAGAGCCTCGCGATGTTTTGCCCATGGCGGTATTTGCTCTTATGACGGCGGGAGTTGCCTTTTTAGTGTTTGCTTTAGGTGTTAGTTTAGTCTTTTTCGCAATTCAGGAATTGTTGGAGTTTAAAATAAGTTCTGAAACTTATTATGCATTATGGCTTTCATCTTTCAGCTCATTATTTGTTGTCTTTGCTATTGCTTATGGAACTAAGAAAGAGCGTTTCATTTCGCCCAAAATCTGGAAAGTTTTAGTCGGATATGTAGCTTTCCCGATTTATCTTGTCTTAACGTGCGTTATGCTTATGTTCTGTCTTAAATGCGTGGTAAAATGGTCTATTCCCAACGGCGAGGTTAATCTTTTAGTGATAATTTCTTCAGCGCTTTGGATGGCGTTTCGCTATCTTACAGCAGTTTATGACGGTAAAGTATTTCGTTTTTTCAATCGATTCGGTTCAATACTTGTTTTCCCTCAAATAATTTTGCAGGGTATTGCGCTTTGGATAAGAATAGATGATTATGGGTTTACGCCGGCAAGGTATTTGAGCGTTGTGTTTGCGCTATTTATTGCGATAGCGGCTACAGGGGCGTTTTTGGGAAACAGATTTTCGGGACGCGTTGTCTTTTTGATCGCTGCCGCGTTCGCACTGACTCTTTCGTACGGTTCTTTAAATGTAGTTGATTTCAGTGTGAGATCGCAGATTGCAAAATATGAGGAATTTAAAGCGCGTAAGGACGCTGGAGAGAATTTTGACGAGTCTACTAAAAATGCGATAATGGGTGTATGGGAATATATCGGAGGTTATGAAAAGGCTAAATGGCGGTATATTCCTAAAAAGAATGATAATGAAGAGAGTTCAAAGAGGTTTGAAGAAGAGTGGGGTTTTAAGTTTGTTGATAGATGCCAACGTAGGAAAGGTGCTCAAGTCTCAAAAGAGAGTAAGCACTACTCCTATCGCAGAGAGTATGGCGAACTTAAACTGGATGGCTTGAAAGTCGTTGAGTATCGCAGTTTTATGTTAAGAACAGACAGGTGCGATGGCGGTGAAACAGAAGAAAAAGTTGAACTTAGAGGCTTAAAGAATAATGTCAATCTAAAGGAACAAATATTAAAAGCTTTTGCGAACGATGCCAAGCCTACGGATTTAAGATTTGATTTGGGTGACGGACGTATAGCAATTGTATTGGAATTTCATTGTGATTATGACTCTCAAAGAATCAGTTGGACACAGGGAAAGGCGTTAATCTGCGAAACTGATTTTATTTGCGATTGATTACAAATATATGATATATTACATCGCATATCGCTTAACATGTAATATTAGAACAATATAAATGAGGAGAAAAGTAAATGGAAAATTTGAATTTACATTCCTGTGAAGGTTGCCAAAGACGTGATTTTCTTAAGAAACTTGGAGTGTTTGCCGGAGTAGGTGCAATTACTCCCGAAGTGCTTGCCATGCTTCCCAATCCGGTATCCCCATTTATGATTCCCGATAAAACCGGTGCGATCAAGGTGCGTGTCATATTTTCTCTTCATACCGGCGGAGAAGTTCAGAAGGTGCCTGATTGGCCAAATATCGGTTATGACTTCCGCCCGGCCATGAAGAATATGGTTGATGCTCTGAATATTGAGGTGCCCGGTGTGGAGTTTATACCTACAACAAGCAATGGCGCAAAACACGCTAAGGCCTTGGTTGAGGAAGATGAACGTAAAGGCGAGATTAAGGGTTATGTTGTAATACAGCTCAATCCGTGGATGTACAGCATAAACGGCGTGCTTGAGAGTACTCAGAAAGCTGTGCTTTACACTGCTCTTCCATATGCCGGCGATGGCGGTTGGTTGATGTACAACGCAAAGCTTGTCGGTAAGAATCTGCCGAACTATGTCGGAATTTCAGCGTTTGACTTCTCAAAGGTGACGGCTGTCGCAAAGGCGTTTGAGCTGCTTAAAGAAGGCACGGTATCCGATTATTTCAAGAAGGCTACAGCCATTCGCGATGCTCTTATCCCGCCGGACACGATCCCCGCCGGACTGAAGGTTATTGACGATAAGGTTGACTGCATTACTCCTGAAGCGGCTCTCGCCGAGTTGAAGGGTGTTAAGATTTTGTCGGTCGAGCGTGAGAAAAAACCGGAGTATGTCACGGCCCTTGCCGATACGTTCGGTATCGTTATTGAGCGCGTGTCATTTGATGAGCTCAATAATATTGCCCGTGCTGTTCCCGAGAATGAGGCAAAGGCTGTCGCAAATGATTGGGCCGGTTCGGCTAACCGTGTTGAATATGTAAGCGACGAGACTCTGCTGATGTCGGCGAGGCTTTATCTCGCTATGAAGAAGGTGCTCGTCAAGTATAATGCCAAGGCGATAACGATCAACTGTCTTGGCGGCTGCTATGGCGGCAAGCTTGATGCTTATCCATGTCTTGGTTTCATGCAGTTGCAGGACGAAGGCTTAATGGGCGTGTGCGAGAACGACATTGATTCTACTATTACGATGTTGGCGTTTACTGCACTTACAAAGGGTCGTATGGGTTTTGTGTCTGACCCTGTAATTGATATGCCAAATCGAGTGATAAGTTATGCGCATTGCGTCAGTACGCGCCGTTTCTTCGGGCCCAATGGGCCTAAGGCTCCGTATGAAATACTTACTCACTCTGAAGATCGCAAGGGTGCCTCTGTCCGTGCATATGCGCCAATTGGTCAGCCTGTCACCACCGTCAAGATGATGCCGCTTGTTCGTAAAATAGCATTGCATACGGGCATCACTGTTGCAAATGACCTTGACGACCGCGCATGCAGAACGAAGATTGTTGCTCGTGTTACGGGTGATTATTCTAAAATTGAGGCAGCGTGGCAAACATTTGGCTGGCATCGTGTCACATTCCTTGGCGATTTCAAGGACGATGTTGTCGCGTTTGCGAAGAAAATTGGCTACGAGGTTGTTTATGAGAGTTGATTTGGCGCACTAAACGTTAGATTAATTAAACTTCGGGACAATATGTCTCACTGTGTCGCACATTGGCGCAGTGGGACATATTTTTTTGTCGCACTTTGCGAATGGTACGGCTTTCATGGAGTTGGCACGCTATTTGCTGTATAGATGGCGTCACCCCAGTAAGGTGGCGGATAGGAAGAAAAAAATATGGCTAAAGTATTAGGAATTGATTTGGGAACCACGAACAGCTGTATGGCCGTTATGGAAGGCGGCGAAGCTACGGTTATCCCCAATAAGGAAGGTCAGCGTACGA
>JAZOTG010000029.1:0-6982 GCA_045657505.1 Kiritimatiellia bacterium
ATAGCAGCTCTCGGCGTTGCCCGCAACCAGCTTGCCGCGCTGCGCGCAAAGCAGCAGCAGCTTCGCACCGATCTTGCTTCCGTAAGCGAGAAGATAGCCGTAATCGAGTCTACCATCAGCACGCTTGAAGCCGAGATAAATATCGCCAACCACGTTTTTCAGCAGCTCATTCTCGAAGAGCAGAAGGCCCGCCAGGAGGCCGACTCCAACAACGAAATCGTAAACGAGAATAAACTTGCGACATTGCCTAACGAGCCGGTACTTCCCAATACGCTCATCATCTTCGGCGCAGGCGTTTTCATTTCGATATTCCTTGGTGTCGTATTTGTTCTCGTAGTGGACAATCTTGAAGACACAATCGTAAATCTCTCCGACATTGAGGAGCGCCTTGCCCTCAAGGTTCTCGCTCTCTTGCCGCATGTAAGGCGCAAGAAACGCGAGCAGGTCGCCAAATTCAGCATGGAAGAGCGCCATTCGCAGTTCGCGGAAGCCGTAGCGAGTCTCAGGAACCTCCTTAATTCGCCGCGCTACGAGGCGATGTCGCGCTGCATACTCGTCATATCTACGCAGCCGGGAGAAGGTAAAACGATCACCTCTACCTCAATTGCGATTTCGTATGCGCAGGCCGGCCGCAAGGTTCTTCATGTCGATTTCGACCTTAGGCGTCCGCGTCTTGCCACGGTGTGGGATGTCGACCTTGAAGCGTCGCGGAGCTTTTCGCACGTTCTTCAAGGTGCAATGGGCAAGAAGCCCGATTTTGCCTCGCTCGTGAACAAGACAAAACTCGAAACGCTTGATGTGATTTGCTCTCTGCCGCCCGAGGGCGTCACGCCCGCCACTATTTTCGGCTCGGGAGTCGTCGCCGAATTCTTCAAGTGGGCGCGTGCCAATTACGATCATGTTATTATCGACTCTCCGCCGTTTGGAATCGTGGGCGACGTCGTTTCGCTTGCAGTGCAAGTCGATTCCGTTCTTATCATGTGCTGTCCGTCCCGCTCGCACTTTAAGCCGATACAGTTCTGTTCGCGCAGTCTCACGGAAGCGGGCGCAAACATTCTCGGCGTTGTTGTGAACGATATCGACGTGTCGCTCTCTTCTTCCTTCACAGGCGGGCGCAGCGGCGGCTACGGCTATGGTTACGGCTATTCGTCTCGATACGGCTATCATTACGGCGGCGGCGACGAGGGCGACGGTGACGGTGACGGGGACAATCCTGTTGAAGAGGGCGCTGCCCCCGGCAGGCAGCCCACCGAGCAGGAAGCCGAACTTACCGATGAAGACTGAAAGCGGGTTGCATCGCAATGAAAAAAGTTTTTATTGATGGCAGCGCGGGGACGACGGGGCTCCGGATATTTGAACGCCTCTCATCCCGCAGCGACCTTGAGCTTGTAACGCTGCGCGATGAATTGCGCAAGGATCCCGCGGCAAGGAAGGCGGCGATCAACAGTTCCGATGTCGCATTCTTGTGCCTCCCCGACGCCGCGGCGATTGAAGCGGTGTCAATGGTCGATAATCCCGATACGGTGATAATAGACACTTCAACCGCCCACAGGACAAACGATGATTGGGTCTACGGCTTTGCCGAGATCGGCTCGCGTCGTTCAGATATCGCCAAGTCGAAGCGCATTGCAAATCCGGGCTGCCATGCCAGCGGTTTCGTGGCGCTTGTTGAGCCTCTCGTCTCAAGCGGCATTCTCCCGGGCGATGTCCGGTTGTGTTCGTTTTCGCTTACGGGGTTCTCCGGCGGCGGCAAGAAAATGATTGCCGAGTATGAGGTGCATGCCGATCCGCAGCTTGACGGTGCGCGTCAGTATGCCCTCGGTCAGTCCCACAAGCATCTGCCCGAAATGGTTAAAATATGCAGGCTGTCAAATGCGCCGGTTTTTTCGCCTGTCGTTGCGCCGCACTTGAGCGGCATGGAGGTTACGGTGCAGCTTTCTGCAAGCCAGTTGAAGGCGTCGCTCGAAGATATTAGAGATTGCTACCGCGCGTATTATGCATCTGCCAAATTGGTCAAGTATGTCGACGACCCGTCGTGCGGCGGATTTATTTCGTCGTCTGCGTTTTCGGGCCGTGACGACATGGCGGTTTGCGCATATGGAAATGACGAACGCATCGTTCTCGTTTCATTGTTTGACAATTTGGGCAAGGGTGCTTCGGGCGCGGCAATACAAAATATGAACATCGCCGTCGGCTGCGACGAAACAACGGGGCTTGTCATCGGTTGAGGTCGATATTCAAAGAGAGGAATTCGTATGAAGAAACTCACGGAGATTGAATGGGAGAATTCCGAAGGCCTTTCTTTAGAAGAGAAGAAGCCTTATCTGGAACGCATCGACGGTGATACGATGCCGTATCATACGCTGTTTGCCCAGCAGTTCGACCGCCCCGTTCTCGAAAGGTTGTGTGCGCTTTCAAATCGCATACGCTTTATTAACAAATCGAAGGAAGGTGCGCTTTACCTGAAGAGCGTATTGGCGCACAAAAGGGCGATGCTTTATTTTTCACAGCCCTCGTCGCGCACTTTTCTTTCGCATCTTGCCGCCTGTCAGCTGCTGGGCATGACAACGGGTTCCGTCCGCGACGCCGCGACCTCCTCAGAGTTCAAAGGTGAGAGCCGTGAAGATTCCATAAGGACGTTCTCGTCTTATTTCGATATGATCATCATGCGCTCCCCGGAGCAGGGGCTGGCCGAGAAGATGGCGTGGGAACTTTCCAATTCGTCGCGTCCGGTGCCAATCCTTAATGCCGGTTCGGGCAAGGATCAGCATCCGACGCAGGCTCTTCTCGACATTTACACGCTTGTAAGGTCGTTTGAGAACAATGGAGGGCTTGACGGGCGCACGGTCGTTTTCTGCGGCGACCTGCTCCGCGGGCGCACGGTGCGCTCCCTCAGCTATCTGCTGACAAATTATTCTGACGTAAAGCAGATATTTGTCGCGCCCGCCGCATTGCGGGTCCCCGATGATGTTATAGCCGCTCTTGAGGCTAGGGGCGTAGCTTATGAGGTATCAGAAGATTTGAAGTCGGCTGTTAAGGAGGCCGATGCCGTGTATATGACACGCATTCAGGACGAGTGGGACAGTTCCAAAGGCGAGTCGGCGCACATCGATACAACGCGCTTTAAATTCGGAGCGGAGGAGCTCGCGCTTCTCAAGCGCGACGGCGTGATAATGCATCCGCTGCCTCGCCGCGATGAAATCGCCACATGCTGCGACCGCGATCCGCGGGCCATGTATTGGAGGCAGATGCGCAATGGCATGTGGATTCGTGCCGCGCTTATAGCTTCAACATTCGGTCTCGAAAATGAGATTATGAATTGCGGATATTAACGATATTACAGAAAATCAACGCATCAATATGAACGAATTATCAGAACAATTGAACAGAACCCTCGGCGGCGCGGTCGGTTTTCTTTCGGCTGCCGGCAGGCGCATGTATTTTCCGTACGGCGGAATTCTCGGGCAGGGAGCAGAGGCCAAGTCGTGTGAGATTAACGCTACCATCGGCATGGCGTTTGAGGAAGACGGCTCGGCGCTTGTGATGGATTGTTTTAAGAACAGTGTCAATCTCGACAAGAAAACCTTTCTTTACGCCGGCAGCTTTGGCCTGCCCGAGTTAAGGAAGGCATGGCGCGAAAAGCAGATCGAGAAGAATCCGACTCTTCTGGGGAAGCAGTTCTCAAATCCCGTTGTGACAAATGCGCTCACGCACGGTCTTCGGATAGCCGCCGAGCTCTTTGCCGATCCGTGCGATGATGTCGTGGTGCCCGATCTTTTCTGGGACAACTACGAGCTTGTCTTTTCGGAGGCAACCGGCGCGAAGCTGACGTTCTTCAATACGTTCCGCGACCGCCGCTTTGACGTGCAGGCGATGAAAGACGCGCTTCTGAGGGGGAGCGAAAAGAAAATTCTCATCCTTAACTTTCCGAACAATCCCACGGGGTATACGGCAACCGAAGAGGACGCCTATGAGATAGTGCGTGCGCTTTCGGAGGTGGCTTCGACAGGCAAGAAGATTGTTGCCGTTCTCGATGACGCCTACTTTGGGCTTGTCTACGAGCGCGGCGTCCATGCCGAGTCTCTCTTCGCGAAACTTTGCGATTTGTCCGAGAATATCCTTGCCGTGAAACTTGACGGGACAACCAAGGAAGACTATGTCTGGGGCCTTCGCGTCGGCTTTATAACTTTTGCGTTCAAGGGGGCGAGCGAGGAACAGCTTAAAGCTCTTGAGGCAAAGGCCGCGGGCAATGTGCGCAGTTGCGTTTCCAATGTTTCCTCTATCGGCCAGCATCTTGCGGTCAAGGCCTTCTCCGATCCCATGTATGTTCAGCAGAAACGCGAGAAGTATGCCGTGTTGAAAAAGCGCTATCACGAAATACGCTCCATTTTGAAGCTTCATCCCGAATATGCCGGGCGCTTTGAGCCTATGCCGTTCAATTCAGGCTATTTCATGTGCGTCAAGCCTATCGGGGTCGATGCCGAAACATTGCGCCGCCACCTGATTGAAAAGTATTCAACGGGCACAATCGTTCTTTCGGGGCTTTTGCGAATCGCGTTTTCCACGATTCCGACCCAGAAGCTTTCGGTTCTCTTTAAAAACGTATCTGACGCAATCGATGACTTGCGCGGTACGTCGATGTAACAGTTGTACATCCAATCAGGAAAGGAGCTATAATATGAAACGTGTATTACTCGGTGCGGTTGCGGTGCTGTCGTTGGCATTGCACGCTGACAAGGTAAAAGTGGCCGATGTGGTCATCGCCAACCAGGTTAATCTCATTGAGGCCGCCAATAAACTCGGCTCCTTTACGGGCAATCCCACTCTCGGGATGATGATTGCCATGGGCATGGGCGGTGCTGCCGAAGAGTTCGGTTTAGGGCCGATGCGGACCGATGGCGATTTTGTCATATCAGTTTACTGCGATGACGCGGCGGTAAATGACATGACTAAACCCGGAACTTTTGACGTCGCGTTATTCTACCCCGTTTCTCTCACAAAGGAGCAGTTCCTCAAGAACAGGCCTGAAGCCAAAGAGCAGGACGGCGTTATCAAATACAAGAAGTTGTCAATTGTATTCGCCTCAGACGGCAAGTATGCCTGCATTGCGCCCGATTCCACCGCGGCGTTTGCAAAGAAGGCGTCCGGCGAATTTCAAAAGGCGCCTTCTCTCGGCAAGTCGCATGTCGCGCGTATTCATGCCACCGGATCGGGTATGAAGATTTTATCCAAGGCGATGTGCGTACAGGCTGCGCGCGAAAAAAAAGCAGGCAAGGAGATTGACGAGGTGCTCGACATCATTAAAGCGCTTAAAGAGATGTCCTTGACTTTCGCCGTCAGCGACAAAGGCGTTGATGTCGTTGCGTCATATGTCGGCACTTCGTCATCGTACTGGGATGCCATAGGCAAGAAGACAGTCCCTGCCGATACTGCGCTTTCATTCGCCGGCAAGGATGCCGTTATCGCTTTCGCAAATGCTGCTGACTGCGGAGTGGTTTATTCATATGGCGCGTTGTGGGCCGATTTTATGTCGCTGCTCTCAAAGTGGGGTTTCAAGACCCACTGGCAGGTTCTTGAAAGGAAGGGCTCGACGACTAAAATCGTATTCGACCCCGTTGCGCTCTTCAATATGAAGAAGGACGCCGAGGCGGCTTTTGAAAAGGCGGCAGGAAAGCGCGCGGCGTTTTGCGGCGACTTCGAAAAAATACTGCCTCGCAAGATTGGCGTCAAGTCACCGGAGCAGTTTGTCGCAGGTTACATAAAAGGACACAAGATTCCCGTTGACGCGCAGAAGCGTTTTAATGTTGTAATGCCCGAGTTTGCCGGCAAGCCTTGCGTAATGCTTGGTGTTACATCGTTTTACGGGTTTGTCAAACCTGTCGGTGACATGATTGTTCCGCTGCTGAACGACAAAGATGTTGCCATGTACAAGACAATGTTGGCCACGCTTCCTCCCGTCGCCGATTCAACCATAGCCTACACATGGGTCAGGAACGGCCTTTCCCATGATGTTACGGTCCGCTTCAATCCGTCGGAGATCAAAGGGCTGTATACGCTCATATCGTCATTTGCCATGTCTATGATGATCGACAACCCCGGCGAGGTTGACGATTTGGAATTGGACGATGAAGATTGAAGCTTTCGCAAAAATAAACTTGACCCTTGAGGTCCTTGGGAAGCGCGCGGACGGGTACCACGCGCTTCGCTCGTTGGTTGTTCCGGTGTCGCTGTGCGATTCAATTGAATTAACCGGGGCTTCGGAGATCGTGTCCGACATTCCTTACAGCGACGATTTGTGCGTAAAGGCCGCAAAGGCGCTTGCGGCAGCAGCCTCAGTGCCGGCTGGTTGCGGAGTTTCGATAAAAGTCAATAAACGCATTCCTGTCGGAGGCGGCTTAGGCGGCGGCAGCGCTGATGCGGCGGCAGTGCTTGTCGCGTTAAATGATATGTGGGTTCTCGGCCTTTCGCGAGAGCAGCTTGTCAACATAGGCGCAGGCGTGGGTTCTGATGTCCCGGCGCTTGTTCTTTCGCGCGGTGCAGGGCCGGTGCTCATGGAAGGGCGCGGAGAAAAAGTTACGCCATTTGACGGAGTTATGCCGCAAATGCATTTTGTGCTGGCAAATCCCGGCGTTTTTTGTTCGACAAAGCAAGTTTTCAAAAATTGCATTTCCCGCGTGACAGATGATAGCCTAATTTTGTATAATATGCGCAAGTCGTTTGCTTCGGGCGATTTAGAGGGTATTGCCGCATCATTCATGAACGATCTTGAACCGGCGGCGGAAGCTCTTCATCCCGAAATAGGTCAGGTTAAAAAAACGCTGTCCGATTTAGGGGCGCTTGGAGCAACGATGAGCGGAAGCGGTTCCACCGTTTTTGGAATTGTCCCTTCGGAGTACGAGGGACGTAAAATTGTCGACTCCCTGCGTTCTTGCGGCATTTCCGCCTGGTGCGTAGAGACATGCTGTCCCGTGGTGTAGAGGCT
>JAZOTG010000030.1:0-4757 GCA_045657505.1 Kiritimatiellia bacterium
CGCGTCATCTTGCCGGCGCTTCCGGCCTCTCGGCGGAAACACGGAGTATAGGCCGTAAGTTTAACGGGCAAATCCTTGCTCTGAAGAATGTCGTCGCGGTAGAAGTTTGTGACGGGAACCTCAGCCGTGGGGATAAGCCAAAAATCGTCAATCTGACAATGATAAAGATCTTCCGCGAATTTAGGAAGCTGCCCCGTGCCTGTCATTGAGGCGGAATTCACCACAAAGGGAGGAAGCATTTCCGTATAACCCTGGCTTTGGCAATGCACATCAAGCATATACTGGATCAATGCGCGCTGCAGCTTTGCGCCCTGACCGAGCAGAATGGGAAAACCGGTACCGGTAAGTTTGACTCCGCGCGGAAAATCAAAGAACCCGAGTTTTTCGCCGATTGCGACATGATCGAGAATTTCGTAATCGGGATCTTTCCACTCGCCGACTGTACGCACGACAATATTGGATGAGCTGTCCATTCCAGTAGGAATCTCGTCGGCGGGTATATTAGGAATCATGAGCAGGCTCTGGCGCAAATCCGACTCCACCGCGGCAAGCTCGCGGTCGATCTCAGCGATGCGATCGCCCACCTTGCGCATTTCCTCCTTCGCCTTGGCGATATCTCCACCCTCCTTGGCGATTTTCCCTATTTCCTTTGATGCGGAATTACGCTTTGCCTTAAGCGATTCGGTCTCGGCGACAAGCTCACGACGCTTCTCGTCAAGCGCGCGCGCCTTTTCAAGAACTTCCTTGCCAACACCGCGACGGGCAAGTTTGGACGCTGTTGCATCAAAATCGTCTCTGAGCTTCTTAATATCAATCATTGCTTAATCTCCAAATTTATATTATTGTATCATTTTTTCAAGGTTGCTCGGGAAGAAGATTTAACGAGTCGTCAAGCGAAAGCACCGATGCCACCGTAAGCTTAACTACACTTTCAACATCCTTCAGGTCGATAACTTCAACGGGTGAATGCATATAGCGCAAAGGCACGGCTACCTGCACGACAGCCGCCCCGCCGCGCTCCATTTTCATAGCCCAGGCGTTGTTGCCGCTGCCCCTCGGCACTGCGCGCTCCTGCACGGCTACTGCGCCGTCCTTCGCTTTGCTTCTAAAGAGTTCAACAAGCCCCTTGTGGTAAATCGGGCCTACCGAAAGCACGGCACCCGAGCCCAAGCGAACATCGCCTATGGCCTTTGCGTCGTCCTTATGCGCGTCGGTGGCAAACGACACGTCGCAGCATATTCCAATTGCCGGATTCACGGAGTAGGACGAAAGATGCCCGCCGACAAGCCCTATCTCTTCGCACACGCTCGAAACGTAATGCACGTTGACCTTGAGGTTTTCGCGTTGGGCGGCCAATGCTAAAAACGCCTCGCACATCGCAAACGTACCGCAGCGGTTATCAAGCCCGCGGCCCGAAATGCGCGTTCCCGCCAAGGTACGGTATTGCGCGTCCACGATTGCGCAATCACCGATCGAAACAAGAGCCTGCGCCTCTTCACGCGAACTTGCGCCTATGTCGCACGGCATTTTGCGAAGTTCGCTGGCAGCGACGTTTTTCCGCTCCTCGGCATTCATCAGATGAGGAGGACGTGTTCCGATTACCCCGTTGACAGGACCGTTCTTCGTAAGAATGACTATTCTCTCGGCGGCTGAAAGCGGAACCACCAGTCCGCCTATTGCCTGAAGATAAACAAAACCGTCGGCGTCAATATACTCCACTATATATCCAATCTCGTCGCCGTGACCTTCCATCATTACCGTTGTTTTTGCGCCAACATCAAGTACCGCATGAAGATTGCCGTGAACATCAATCGTAGGACGAATTCCCGTTTTTTCAAGAATACGTCTGCCGATCAAAAGCGCTCCAGCCGACTCCGACCCAGCGGGAGTGGGAGTGTTGACAAGATTTTCTAAAAAATCAATCTGATCGCTGTTCATATATACTCCTTAAATTGTAAATTCAATAAACATTCATATTGCGCATCCTATTACGACGAGGCTCGCGCCAAGTGTCGATAAAATCGCGCCGAAAACTTTGGAAGACCACTGTTTTGACAACAATAGAGCAAGAAACTTTTCTGCACGCCACGGATAAAACATTCCATACATTCCGATAATGGCGGCAATATATGCGGAATAAACAAAAACATCAATCGGCGCGAACACAACCCCCGCCTCGGGACGGTAATAATGGGTGGTTCTGAACAGTGAAGCAGGCATAAGCATTAAAAGCCCCGTCAATGCACGAACAGAAAGATTCTTCGGCATCCAAATTATTGTCAGATACGACAAAACCGCCGCCATTATCCACAATTGACCGGGGAAAACCTTCAAAAACCGGTCAAAAACGGCAATCCCCAGCATATTGCACTCACGAGCCGTCAAAAACCAGGCGGCAACTGTCAAAACAGCGGCGAGCGCTTTGCTGTTAACAAACCACTGTGTAAAGCGGCGGGCATTATCCAAGGAAAACAGCACTACCCCTCCGAAGGCAAGCAAGGGCAAACCAATCGCGAGGCCCCAAATTATCATCATTGCTGGCATTCTCCTAATTTCTTGATATTTATACGTTTGTATAATACCATACTATCAGCATTAACGGTAGTGCAAAATTCATAGCGCAGTTCGTTCGCAGTTCGTTATAATAGTGTCCAGTTTTTGACGAACGGAATGAAAATATCAACCACTAATGAGTGTCCGTTCTATTTGTCGAACTGGGGACCCTGTAGTCTTCGTCTTGTCATCTTCAGAACAACGCCCGACACCCGTCGCTCAAAGCGTCCGACAAAGGCGACGCTGGGCCTCGGGAAACGCCCGAAATCACCTTAAGTTAGCGGCATTCAGCTCTAACCCTTCATTCCCTTTTGACCCGAAAATATTCAATACAGTAGAACTCATATAGCCCCTTTGGGCGTCACGTTTATTTTTTAATAATAACAACATCTGGAGGAAAGTATTCTAGATACGTCAGCCGTGGAATGGCCCTATTCTTTACCTGACCATTTTCCAACGTGCACACGCGCGAATAACCATTCCTGCCAATTACATAAAACTTCCGATGACCTAGCACATCTCTCATGTATTCCCTCCAGTCAGGTTCTTTAGCCTCTAGCTCGACACACCCTTTCCCAACAACTCGCCGACTGCTTACATTATATTCACACCAATTCCCATTTTTGGGATCATACACGACAATTGACTCACCATCTATCCACTTCGCACAGCATTCACTATTGTCCTTAATACCAAACTCTACAGGCGAACAAATCTTGTTGTCTTCTGTTTCCAAAGTTCGATTTAGTATTAGCAATTCATGTTTTTGTTTGTGCACCACGAACATCTTATCCCTCGCCGGAGACACCTCCACCGACATCGGGACATCCATGTACAATGCGACATTTTTCAACTCCGTTTCTGTAGCGCAAAGGTCACAATTTTGTCTGCCCGTCCATTCTTTAGGAAGCATCTTCAAGTTCTTTAGCCGAAGAGGTTTCGCGTCATACGTCGCTATGAAAAAACTTTTCGCCGTCACATCAAGTCCGACCACACACACATCGGAATCAGACAGCGGCATCACCTTGAAGCCTATCCTGCTCTTTCCAATGTCAACACATGCTGTAGGACCTCTATGCGAGTTTCCATCCAGTGCAATCTGAAACAATTGATTTCCCCTGCCTTTATGAAAGGAATTAGTTACAGAACCATACGTTCCCAGCATAAACAACCTGCGCCGTACGACTGCACATGTCCAATAATCTATACTACGCGAAACAGGTATCATGAACCGCACTACTGATCTTGAGTCTAAATCATAGAATCTCAACACGCCGCTTTTGTCATATAATCCCTGGAGTGAATATACGACTTTTGCGCTTGCATCATACTGAAAAGCGATTTCTCTAAGTCCGGGACCTGTTTCAGCACTCATAATCCTGTGTCCGACCTTCTGATCCCATACTTCGAAATCATGCCGCGCAAACATTGGCATACGCCCTGCACCAGCAAATTGCTGATTAACCAACAGCACAACCACGAGTGCGATTGCCAGCACAACCACGAGTGCGATTGCCCATTTCATACTCACCTCCTTTCCCATTCACAGTTACATTCATTCGCCAATCTGCACTTTTTGTTCCTCATTTTCACATATTCCTCGGTATCTTTCTGCGCCAAATCCCATGCTGTCGTTTGAGCATATTCATCATGGTCTGGCAACGTTCCGCCAAGCAGATGTCCTACCTTCCACCACCTCCAGCCGCGGTTGTAATGCGTCCGCGTGTCCTGTAATTGGTGCATCCGCCTTTGGAACATATCAGCGTCACACTTACTGATAGCGTCATCGAGCTCGGGAACAATATCTTCTGCTGCTCGAAAATGACGCCAGAGCCCCCATGGTGCAAACGGCGACGAACCTGCGCTGTGATCTTCCTTCGTATAATCAAAAGAACACTTTGTGCCGTTGTTCGCAAAATCCTTATGCCCTCGAATCGTCCTATAACGCACGCACGTTCGTCTCCAGACAGGAGCCATAGGCGGTGGTTGTGGAATAAATGACCATTCCCATTCATCACAAACTTGTTGACCTCCGCCGTCGTCAAACAACCCCATGACATCGACAGCATTGATGCCGGCGTTGCCAGCAAACACATAAAGTTTGAAGGGCAAAAGGGTCAGAGCTTATTGATACAGCGCTATTAATACAGTAACTCATGCTAACTTGTACTCCTGCCTCTACGCGACGCATCAGCGCAACCGCG